>JBKEBJ010000205.1:0-5065 GCA_047973105.1 Coprobacillaceae bacterium
TTTCTATACATTAATTATACCATTTTAATAGCTATATGTATCGAATATAGAGGAAGTCACAAAAAGATGTGAATAGAAAAAACTGTTAACAATCCTTTTTTGATTGTCAACAGTCTGAGGACAAGTTATAAAACTTGTTCTTTTTAATTGTTGTTAATGTATATTAATTTGTATAATTGTCGAATTGGGTTGTGCAACAGTAAATCACATGATAGCATAGTACCGTATTTTAAATATATTAGAGTGTGAAATAGCAGAAATATAGAAATGTGGGTGCGCACATTTTTATATTATTTTTATGTATACTGCAAAAAATCAAAAAAAAGTGAACGATTTTAAGAGTGTGTGTATCTGATTTATGTATTACTTAAATCTATAGTGGGATATTAGTAGAATATATGAATATAGATATTTGCAGTAATGGGAAGGAGATATTATGAAAGAGAAAGGCTTTAAAGTATGGAGTACTATATTAGTTTTATTATTAGTATTTTCATGTTTTACAACATTAGTAGATACAAATATAGTATTGGCTAATACAGAATTCAATGTACAAGAAACAGTTTTATATAACGAAGAAAATAGTGAGGCAACAATTAGCCTAGATATGGAAAGCATAGATTCTAGTTATATTATAGAAGAGATTCAAGATCCAGATGGGGTAATAATGGATATGGAGTCCTTAAATTACAATGTATCATCGAATGGAACATATGTATTTAAAATTCTATATACAAATGGTTTAGAGGAAACTAAACAAACATTTAATAAAGAAATAGTTGTGGATGGTATAGAGAAAAAGGAAAATGAAGTAGGCTTAAATATACCTTCTGTGATTACACCACGTATTAATGTTAACGATGGTGATGTAACAATAGATATTACAGATTATAACGGAACAAGTTGGGAAAATGGAGCAGTTAAAAAGGTCAGTGTTACAGTGGATTTTAAAGATGATACATCAGCTGATAAAAAAATTAACTTTAGTATTCCAGAAGGAATGCGTTATACCCAAATTTCAACAGCAGGTACTTTTTCAACAACTGGTGTAGATGCCTCAATATTGAGCCCATATACATCAGGAAGTCCAGAAGAACAAGCAATTATTAATATGAAGTTACCATTAAAAGAAACAAATGTTAATGGTACGACAAAAATTGGTTCGACTTTTGGGGAAGTGGAAATAGAAGTAAGTAATGCAACAGAAAGAATTACTATTGATTTTTATGTTCGTGTAGATGCAGCCCGTTATTATAAACCAATGGAATTAGGTAGCCCAATTACCGCGATGGCTTCAAAAGCTAGTACACAAATAGGGAGCGTTAGTCAAAAAGTTTACGCTACAGGTGATATTGTTGGAACACAAAATGGAGACTTGTTGATGACACATGCAACATATACAAATACACAAGTTGTAGCTAGTACAGATGAAGAAGATAGTTTTGGAATCGGAAGACATGTATCATTAGGGCTTTATAAGTCTTCTATTACAACGCATGGGACAAGCTATAGTTATGTTAAATCTACAAAAACATATATATATTATCCAGAAGGAACAGAGTTTGCAGGATTCTATTCTTTGCATGCAGATTATAGTTCTTATGAAGATGATCCAGAGAATTCGAGAGTTATTGTTTATGGTAACTGGATTGCAAATAACGCTATAGTAGTTAAATATAAAGTTCCAAAGAATATTTCTGTAGGAACCGTATTAACAAATCCCGCAAGAGATTATGCAGAGCTTGAGTATTATGATGGAACGACTGCAATAAAGACATCTACTAATATAGCAACAATATATTCTGTTACTGTTACAGAAAAATCAGAAGAAGCATTGAAAGCTACAATTACAATGAGAGATAATACAGATGTTGATAATAGTCAAGAAAGTTATCATGCCTATGCCAGTTTCTTTGGGCTTTACAATAACAATTTAGAATTATTAAAGAACCAAGTAGTAGAATACACTATTGATAATAATTGGTTAGTTTCAACTGTTAATATTCCTTTTGATGGTTCCATTGCAGGAAATAGTGTTACAAAGGTAGAATATAAAACAAATAAAAATAATGAATGGCAAGAATTTGATGTATCAAAATTAAAAGATACGAATGCACAAATTAAGACCTTACAAAAAAGTCAAACCAATATGGATAGTGATGAATATTTCATAGCAGTTAGAGCTGAAATTGGAAGCATTAGTAATGGCTATAGTAAACAAATGTACCCAGGAAGTAATGGTAGTATTTCTACATATGGTAGATTAGCTTCAGGAATTAGTACTGCTACAGTAACAATGTCTGTATATGAAAAAGGAAAAGAAGATACAACCAAAGAAAGTATGACTTCAACAATAACGGGTTCAAAAAATGAGGTAAAGAAATATCGAAGTGGTGGTAATATCACGTATTTAAATAAGAAGGGGCAGGCAATTAGTTCTATTATTTCTGGTGATAGTTTTAGTGTAAGACTTTCTATAAACCCTTTTTGGTACTATTACACAACAGAAGTAAATTCTTCACAAATGAGAAATCCAGAAATTTATCTTCGTCAACCTAAAGGAACAACAATTAGCACAGATAGTATTACTGTAAAATTACATAATGGAAATGTATTTACAGATTGGGAGTTACAACCAGCTCATACAAATGCAGAGGGAGAAACATTATACGTAATTAAAACTAAAAATTTAGATATCGGTTATTATCTTGATGAGGCTGCATCAAGTAGATATATTACAGTACAATATGATATTTCTACAGATGTTACTTATGTTGATAATTACACAGGAGTAGAGTTAGCCGCATGGGGACAAACAGGATATCAAGCAGTATTAGGTGATGGATTAGGGCCAGTGTTAGATATATATGATTTCAATAATAATGGAAATACAAGTGAAACGTTATTTTCTTTCTCTAAAAATTTATTTGAAGTTATAAAAAATGAAAATGTTTTGATTCAAACATATTTAACCCTAGAAGGTGAAGAGCCAAAGGATCCATATGTAGAAGGAAATAGTAATACATTAGCCTATTTCACGCCAGGAACAAACGCGAATTATACGGCAAAAATCATCAACAATGGTACTGTTGAGGCGGAGGCAGTCGATGTCTATGTACCGATTCCTAAAACTGGTCAAAATTTTGGTGAAAATATTCAAAGTGAAGATTTCAGTTGGGATATGAAATTAAAAGATAAAATAGCTGATGTAGAAGGTTTTACATTTTATTATACTACCGAAGCAACAGAAACCAATTATAAAGATAGTAGTATTTATCACGAAACAGTAAGTGATTACAGTAAAGTTAACATGGTTAAGATTGTATCAGAAGACCCAATTCCGGTAGATAAAACTGTGGAATTGAAAGTACCATTAGTAGTTGATGAGGATTTTGATAGTGCAACGGATGGAGATAAAATTGGAACTAAGAATATCTTTAATCCAGTATATGTTGTAGATAGTGCAAAATTTAAAGGAACGCTATTAGGAACAAAAGCTGGAACAGAATTAGTGATTGCTGAGATTGGAGGAACAGCATTCTTAGATTTAGATAGTGATGGATTATATAACAATGAAGATACATTACTTAAAGATGTAGAAGTAGAGTTATATAAAAAGAATGCTTCTGATGATTATGAGGCAGTGCTAGGTGCAGACAGTAACCCAATTACAACAAAAACAGATACCAATGGAAAGTATCTATTTGATTATAGTGACGATTTAGGATATGGAACATATGCCATTAAATTTATAAATCCAGATAGTTCTAAATATCAATATACAATTAGTAATCGTACTAACACTAGTATTGATAGTGATGCTATTATTAGTGGAAGTCAAGCAGGATGGGTGCTAGATATAGATCCAACAAATCCTAATGCAAAATTCATAGGTTGTGGATTTATTGAGTATCAAGCAAGTGATTTAAATGTAAGTGTTAATCCAACACCGAATCAAGTAAAAGTAGGTAATACGATTGAAGTAGGTTCAACAACGACATTGTCTATTTGGGAAAATATCAAAGATACAACTACCCCATATACATGGGAAATCGTTGGTGATGCTACAGAAAAAGCAAAAGCAACATTAACTACAAATAGTGATGGAACAGTAACTATTACACCATCAGCTTTAGCTAGTGGAACAACAACGTTCCAAATGACAGTAACAATTAAAGATATTTATGGAAATACAAAAACAAGTGAACCAGTAACTATTACCATTATATCTGCGGAACCACCAACAATATCGATTAGTGATAAAGTAGTATACGTTAATGATACTGTAAATTTATTAGAGGGTTTAAGTGCAGTTGATAATGAAGATAACGATATAGAATTAATTACTATACCTGGTGCTACACAAAACACTATTGTAACGCAAAGTATTCCAATGGAAGATAATAAGTATACAGAAGCAGGTACTTATGAAGTTAGTTATACAGTTACTGATATATATGGGAATGCTAAAACAGAAGTTATTAAAGTAAAAGTACATGAAAAACCAACAGTTAGTGCAACTGCTCAAGAATATATAATTACTGATAGTAATATTGTAAATGGTATTGAGAATAATCCAAATGCAAGTTGGAAACAAGCAAGCGATACTGTGGGGCAAACACCTGCAGTAGTGGATATTTTAGGACCAGCAAACATGACTGGTGGGAATGATACTATTAAATATGAAGTGTTAAGTGGACCAAGCAGTGATTTTAGTGAAGTAGGAATTTACCAAGTAAAATATACGGCAACTAATAGTGAAGGAGTATTTGATTCTAAAACAGTATATGTATTAATTAGAAGTACAACAGAGAATATCGATCCAACTAATACATTATCTATTGATGCAAGAGACTTTACGATTGATAATGCAAGTGCTGTTGGGTTAACAGATACAATAGTAAAGAATAGTAGCCATGGAAATGTCTTTGCGACAAAGAAAACAGATACGAATGGAAATATTTCTTATACGGATGTAAGTAGTGCAGTTAGTGTAGATGCAACCCAATTATTAGCGATAAAAAATGCAACAAAAGCAGGAGGCACTTATCCATTAACATATACG
>JBKEBJ010000207.1:0-33296 GCA_047973105.1 Coprobacillaceae bacterium
AGAAACATTAGAAATATTGAGTAATGTCAAACAGTATTATGAGAATTTTCACGCAATCGAAATATCAGATGAGTCCTTACAATATCTAGTAAATAAAGTAGATACTTATATTCGTAATCGAACATTTCCTGATAAAGCAATTGATATATTAGATTTAGCTTGTGTTAAAACAAAATTCAATGAGAAACATATTATAACAAAGGAAACAATTAAATTAGTAATTGAAGAATATACTCTAATTAAGATTGATGAAGAAATTGATTATCAAGATGTTACTAATGAATTAAAAGAAAGTATCATTGGTCAAAATGATGCAATTAGTAGTGTAATTAAACAATTACAAGTATCTAAATCAACAGATAGAAAACCAGAAGCAGTGTTTTTATTCATGGGAAATAGTGGAATTGGAAAAACCAAAATGGCAAAAGAGTTATCCAAGACGTTACATCGTCATTTAATTCGTTTGGATATGTCGGAGTATAAAAATGCGACAAGTGCTCAAAAGATTATTGGGTCTCCTCCTGGCTATGTGGGGTATGATACACCAAGTTTATTATTACCAAAACTATCAACACATCCAAAATCTATTATTTTATTAGATGAAGTAGAAAAGGCACATAGTGATGTATTGAATCTTTTCCTACAAGTATTTGATGAAGGGTATTTAGAGGATAATCAAAAACGCAAGATATATTTTGATAATACAATCATTATAATGACTTCAAATATTGGTAGTTCTTATAACTTATTAGGATTTAAAAAATCTAGTGTCCCAACAGTAAAATTAACTTCGATGTTTTCTGATGAATTTATTAATCGTATTGATGAAATAGTACAATTTAAGAATCTTACAACAAAAAGCTTGAAAAAGATTATTTCTTTAAATAGTGAAGTAAACTTATCAGATGATGAATTAGATGAAATTTTAATCGATTATGATGTAAAAACAGGAGCTCGTGGAGTGATTCGAAAAATGAATAAGTATATTTTAAACAAAACAAGCATATAAAAGAACAAAGTTTAAATTGTAAACTTTGTCTTTTCTTTTATTGTTGGTATAGAAGTGCTACAATAAATTGAGGTGATTTTATGAAATACAGTGTTATTATATTATGTGCTGGAAGTGGAACACGGACAGGATTAACATATAATAAAATGCTTTACAAAATAGAAGATAAAACAGTATATGAAAGAACGATTGACTTATTTTTAAATGACAAAAGATGTCAGCAAATTATAGTAGTAACAAAAGAATCAGAGATAGAAGAAATAAAGCAAATAGTAGTGCATGATAAAATAACATATGTGTATGGTGGAAAAGAAAGACAAGATAGTGTGTATGAGGGATTACAAGTTGTTTCATCACCATATGTAATGATTCATGATGGTGCTAGGCCATATGTTAAAAAAGAACAGATTGGGGCCCTTTTAGAGGGGTTAAAGACGCACCAGGCATGCCTGTTAATGGTGCCTTGTAAAGATACTATTAAAGAGGTAAGAAATGGAAAGGTGATTAAAACATTACCTAGAGAAACGTTAATGCAAGCACAAACACCACAAGCATTTAATACTGACGTAATTAAAAAGGCGTACCAAAAAGCTAAAGAAGAAGGATTCGTCGCTACAGACGATGCTTCTTTAGTAGAAACATTTAGTAAAGAGGATGTATATGCAGTAATGGGGAGCTATGAAAATATAAAGATAACAACAAAGGAGGATTTATAGTGTCTCCCAAACACGCAAAAAAGGTTAAAAGAGTAAAATATCATAAGATATTATTAGCTAGTTTATTAATAGTGTCAATTATAGGAGGAATTAAAATATATCTTAATATGCATAGTAGAGAAGTGAAGCAGGGTGAAATTACTTCTCCAACAGATAATCAAAATGTTCAAAGTATCGATGAGATATTAAATACTATGACTTTGGAAGAAAAAGTAGCGCAAATGATTATGGCAAGAGTTCCTGAAACAAATGCAGTAGATATAATGAGAACATACCAATTTGGAGGATATACTTTATTTGGGAATGATTTTCAAGGAAAAACAAAAGAACAAATTATAGAAGAAAACAAACAGTATCAGGATATATCGAAAATACCAGTATTAATTGGTGTTGATGAAGAAGGTGGTACTGTGAATAGAGCAAGTTTATACTTGCGTGATACTCCATTCGCTTCTCCTCAAGAGCTATATGCATCAGGAGGATATGAAGCAATTATCACAGATACTAAAGAAAAAGATAGTTTCTTAAAAGCCTTAGGAATCAATGTTAACTTTGCACCAGTTGTTGATGTTTCTTCAGATCCTGAAGATTATATGTATCCTCGTACCTTTGGTAAACCAGCGAAAGAAACTGCAGAGTACGCTACAGAAGTAGTGTCAACAATGAAAAAAGATCAAATGGGAAGTGTAGCTAAACATTTTCCTGGTTATGGGAATAATGTAAATACACATACAGAGGTAGCTTATGATACTAGAGGATATGAAGTTTTTGAACAATCAGATTTCCTACCCTTTGAAGCGGCTACTAAGGCAGGGATAGATAGTATATTAGTATCACATAATATTGTAGAGTGCATGGATTCTAGGTATCCCGCTTCACTTTCTCCTAAAGTTCATGAAATTCTAAGAGAAACCATTGATTTTCATGGTGTTATTATAACAGATGATTTAATTATGAATGGTGTTAGTGAATTTGGTGATAGTGGTGATATTGCAGTACAAGCAGTTATTGCAGGAAATGATATGTTATTTAGTTCGGATCCAGTAACCCAATATCAGGCAGTGTTAGAGGCTGTTAAAGAAGGATTCATATCTGTTGAACAAATAGATACATCAGTTAAAAGAATTTTAGAATGGAAACAAAATATTGGACTCATTAAATAAAGATAACCTCTTATTATCTTCATAGTAGTAACTATGTTAGAAATAGAGGTTATTTTTATAATGTATCAGTTTTTAACAAATACTAGTTGATAAAATAAAATTATGGACTATATAACACAATAATAGTACAGATCTCAAATGTACGATACAATAATATTATCAATAACACGCCTAAAATATGGGCGTGTTATTAGTATATAAAAGAAAATTCATAAAAAATCAAACACTTTTAAAACTATTGCCTTCCTTATTAGTAGGGTAAGTAAAGTTTTACTATAAGGAGGGAAAGAAAATGGAATCTATAGGACTTACCCAAATTGTCGAGCTAGTACAAAAAGATATCGGACAATTTGAACAACTGTATGTAGTGATTGTTAAAAAAGTATATTACTGGTGTTATACAGTAATAGGGAATGATGAAGATTGTTTAGATGCATCCCAAGAAGCAATGATTCAAATTTATCGAAAAATCCATACATTAAAAGAACCAAAAGCTTTTAATTCATGGATGTATAGAGTTGTTAGAAATTCTTGTTATAGTTATTTAAAGTCCCATAAGAAAGAAGATAAAGAACTTATCTATAATGATGATTTTACAGAAAGTTTTGAATCAAAAATTGAAGAAGAAAGGCGCGATAACTTGCCAAAAGAAGCATATGACTTGAAGGAAACAAAACAGTTGATCGCAAAATTTATTAATAATCTGCCTCGAAGACAAAGAGAAATTATTACCTTATATTATTTAGAAGAGTTAAAATCAGATGAAATTGCAAGTGTATTAAATATTAGCGCTGGCGCAGTTAGATCACGTCTATATGATGGTAGAAAAAGCTTAGAATTACAAATTAAAGAGTATCAAGATAAGAGTCAAATTAGATTATATAATATAGCTTGGATACCTATGTTAGGATTAATTCTTCAAGAACATCGAGAAGAGGTTTGTAGTAAACAAACATTTGAATTTCCTAATATACATAAACAGCTTACGAAAATAACAAGAATTAAACATTTATTATCTAAGCCTTTTTTTCTTATTACTGTTATTGTTTGCATAGTGGTTGTAACAACAATAACTTTAAAGAGTGTGGAGAATCAAAATAATAGTACAGCACTACCTATTAGCGTTATAGATTTAATAAATGCAGATAAAAAAGCAAAAGGATTTCAATGGATAGAAAAAATAGAAGTTCTTGAATTTCCACTTAGAAATAATGTTCCTGTGAACATCGTATGTCAAAAAGATATAAGGGATGAAGATATTGTCGTATTTTATAATGGAATAGTAGTGCCACATAATAAAGACGATAGAAACGTTTCTTTCTTAGCAGAAGGAAATGGAATTTATAAAGTAAGAATTAAAGATGAAGAAACAACAGTAACAATCAATAACCTAGATGATAAAGCACCAGAACTAGTCGAAGTAAGGGTGTACGCAGAGTATTTACAAATAATCATAGACGATTCTCTATCGCAAATCAATTATAACCATTCATACTTAGAGTATAATCAAGAAAGATATCCACTTATAGAAGATGGAAAAATAAATACAAACATAAGAGGAGAAGTATTTGTAGTGTTATTCAATCAAGAGCGACAGTTTATCAAATACGCACTCATAATTAATTAATATAGGAGAACATAAAAATGAAAAAAAGAAAAATAGTAGCTAGCTTGTTAATGGTCATAGCAGTATCAACCATTATAAGTCCAACAATCGTTAGTGCCAATGATGAAGAAATAGTGGAAGATAGCATCATTGAGGAAGTACAAGTAACAGAGGAACCCACAACAGTCGTAGAAGAAAACAATATAGATACAGAGGAAACAATGGAAGTAGTAACAAGAACTCCAAGAGCTATTACAGACCCTGCATTTACATCGGATTCACAGCCTTTACATAATGCTATTATAACAAAATATCCAGATATTGATGCTTTACCAAATGGTAATGGAGATGGAATAATATCTCAAGCAGAAGCAGCGTCATGGTCAGGAACAACAATTGATTTAACAGGTATGGGAATAGGGGGAAGAATGGATGGTATCCAATATTTCACAAACCCAACATTAAAAGAACTGTGTTTTCATAATAACAATTTGATAGGATAAATTCCCGCAGATTTTGTAAATATGTCAGTATTAAAAAGATTATTGTTAATGAAAAATGAACTTACAGGGAGTATTCCTAGTAGTGTAGGAAGTTTAGTTGATTTAGAATCCTTACTTTTATTTAATAATAAATTAACAGGAGAAATTCCTACAAGTATTGGGTATTTAGCTAATTTAAAAAATATTGAAATATATAATAATAGCGTATCTGGTCAGATACCTTCAATTATAGGAAATCTAACAAATTTAACAACCATTAATCTATCGTCTAATAACTTGACAGGAGAAATTCCAGCAACTATAGGAAATTTAAATAATTTAAGCGTCCTAGCATTAGATCAAAATATGTTAAGTGGAAACCTGCCAGCAGAGATGGGAAATCTTGCTAGTAACTTAACGCATCTGAATTTACAACTTAATAATCTAACTGGCTCATTAGACCCTATTAAAAATCTAGTAAACTTAAACTTCCTTTTTTTATCAGATAACAACTTTACTGGAGAAATCCCCTCTCAAATTGGAAACTTCTCTTTATTAAGTAAATTAGAGTTAAGTAATAATATTGGATTAACAGGGAATGTAGAAAATATTTTTGAAACGTCACCAAATCTCTTGTTTTTAAATGTTTCGGGAACAAACACATCACAAAAGCGTCCTAACAATGCAATGTTAAGAGTGTTTTTGTATGATGTATTAACAGTAAATGGTGATAATGTAAGAACTAATATTACAAAGAGTAATTTAACGGACTTATTGGCTGAACTAGAGGAATTAAAGGTAATTATTCCTTCAGGTGATCCAAACTATTATACAGAGAATTCAACAAATAAATGGATTATTAGTTCTATATTAAGCATCCGACAAGATATAACCATAGCTGACGATATGTTGGAAGCTATTGAAGAAGTTGAGTCTCTATTTAATGATTCAACAAAAACTGGATTAATACTTGGAATTACACAATCCATTATTGATGAAGCGCAAACCAAAGTAAATGGATTACCAAATGGAGAGCTCAAGGAACAGTTACAAAAAGATATTGATTTAGCTCAAAGTATGTTGGATGCAACAAATAAAGTAAATGATTTATTTGATAATGATGGGATAATCAAAGATACTGTAAATCAAAATACGATTAATGAAGCTCAAGAAGCAGTCAATATTTTGCCAAATGGAGATTTAAAAACAGAATTACAAGAAAAAATAGACGATGCTCAAAGACAGTTAAATGAAAGAGATGCGATTAATAAAGTAGAAGATTTATTTGATACTAATGGAACAATTAAAGATACAACAAATCAAAATACAATTGATGATGCACAAAATGCTGTAAATAAATTACCAACGAGTGATTTAAAAGACAAATTACAGGCAATGATAGATGAAGCACAAAGACAATTAAATGAGAAAAACAAAGTAGTAAAGCCAAATCTTGTTACTGGTACAACCAAAACTAATGATATTAAAAACATGGTAACAACGATAGATACTACAAATTATATTTCTTATATAGGATTAATGTTCTGCTCCTTATTCTTTATATTATTGTATAGAAAAAGAAGAAATTATAAGTAAACATTTAAGCCAAAGGGGCTGTAACAGATTCTCTGTTTCAACCCCTTTTCATATAAGAAAATAAAATAAATCCAAAAAAATTAGAATCGTGAAACTTTTATGTAGAATCATAAGTATTATTGTTGTAGTAAATAGATTAAAGACAATGCATAACTATAGGTTTGTTCAAAAAAATATGATATAATCGAAAAAGTTAAATTATGGAGGGGAAATTATATGATAAGAATTAGTAATCTTTTGGTGAAATATAAAAGCCAAGTAGCAGTAGATATTCGTTCTTTGGAATTTGAAGAGGGAATTGCTTATGGGATTGTTGGTGAGAATGGTGCAGGAAAAACAACATTATTCAAAAGCATCAGTAATATTATTACAAATTATAGTGGAGAAGTTTATATTGATGACCAGTTAGTAAAAAAACACAATGAGGTTCTTGGAACTGTTGGTTTAGTACTAGATGGAATGGCAGTATATAAAGACCGTACAGGTTGGTTTAATATTCGCTATTTTGCAGGTTTACGTGATTGTTATGATGAAGCATATGTTCGTGAATTGGCACAAGAATTAGATATATACAATGTATTAGATAAGAAAGTAAAAACATATTCTTATGGAATGCAAAAGAAAATAATACTTTTAATTGCGATTTTAAGTAAACCAAAATATATAATTCTAGACGAACCATTTCGTGGATTAGATTTTGATACTGTAAATTGGTTTAAAGAATACTTATTAAAGCTAAGAGATTCAGGAACAACATTATTAATCTCAAGCCATGTTCGTCATGATTTAGAAACACTATGTCAAAAAGTACATGTTATAAATCGTGGTCAATTAGTTGATGCTTTTGATTTAGAAGCAGAAGGTAAAATGATGTTACGTTTAATTAACACAACAAACAATGAAAGAACGATGGCTATTATGAAAGAATTCAATTTCTCTTATGAAATAAAAGAAAATAAAATTAGAGCTAGTATTGATCAAGAATCTTGGAAAGATGTTCAAAATAAATTACAAGAAGAAAATATTGATATTATAGAATTAGCAGTAACTTCTAGTTTAGATGGGAGAATGAATTAATATGAATGCAAAACTAATTTTTAAGATGGAAATCTATAAATTCTTAAATGATAAAAAATATTTAATTATTGCAGGAGTACTAGCATTATTGAATACTGTATTAACAATTCAAGCATTAGACAGCATTTCTTCCTATTCCTATTATTATGGAAATACTTACTATTTTGAAGGGATAGGAAGCTTATTAGGACTGACGTATATATTTACTTTTGTTTTCTTATTTGTGTACCCATTCCATGTCTTAGCGCAAGACTATAAAAACAATGTTTTAGCACTAATGATGGCGTCCGGAGTGAATCGTACAAAATTATATTTTTCTAAAATAGGTGCAGCAATTCTTTGTTCTTTTGGATTAGTTATTGTTGTTGCTTTGATACCTTCTATATTAGTTGGATTAAAAATGGGGAATCTAAATGTAATAGGAGATATTATTTCTGGTATCTCATCAGTATTTGGATATCTTGGGGTTAACTCAGGATTGGTTCTAATTAATATGTTGATTTCTTATTTAGTAATGATTGTAATCATTAATGCGGCTGTTATTTTCTCAAAGGGATCATCAAAATCCGTTTTATTCTACTTTGGATTTATGATGGCTTTGGGTGTTTTCAGAAATGTTATGAATCCAATTGTCAATATATATCAATATGATATTAATGGTAATCTATTATATGGAATGGTTATGAATATAGTTATTCTAGTGTTCTTTGGTTGGTTATCATTACGTCAAATGAATCATCAGAATTTATAAAAAAAGCACACAACGTATGTTTTTTTATGTTTCAAAATTAATAATTTTAATAAAGTCATCAGTAGCCTCTACCAAAGAGTTAGATTGTTTATCAATAAAAATTTTAGAATTATTATTTGATTTACCAGATAATAATGTTGTATATTCTGTTTCTGCAATTTTTCCTATAGAAAAGATATAATCTCCCATTTGCGTATGTAGTTCCAATGTCAATGTATTAACATTTGGAACTACTGATATACTAAAAGTATCTCTAAAAAAGATTTGTTCCTTTGCTGAAAAAACTGCTATATTGCCACTAGTACTAATAATTTGATCTTTAACTTTTACTTGCATATATGTTCACCTAAAAAATAGTATAGCCTTCAAATAATGAAATATAACAAAGAATCTAGTGAATATATACAAATGATGATATAATAAAGGTCTTAATGAGGAGAGAAAAATGACAGTTTATCAAGTACAAGACAATAAAACAATCGCACATTTATTTGAAGGTTGGGAAGAAACAATGATATATTCTTATCTACAAGGATATATGGGAGAAGCATATACAACAAACTTAGATGAACCAAAGAATGCAATGATAAAGGTTGGTGATCTTTGTTTCTTTGCTGGAATGGTTGATGAAAGTTTATTATATTTTGTTAAAGATTTTATATCTATTTTAGTTCCTAAAGATAAATGTTGGGAAGAGAAAATAGAAGAAGTATTACCAATGGCTAAAAAGAGAAAACGTTATGCAACAAAAAAAGATAACACAACTTTTAATAAACAACATTTAAAAGAAATTGTTAGTAAATTAAGTGCAGAATATACTATCCAAAGTATAGATATGGAAATATACCAACAATTAAAAAAAGAACCATGGGCAGGAGACTTATATACAAATTTTAAAGACTATACAGATTTTATGAATAATGGTATGGGAGTCGTTGTATTACATCAAGGCAAAGTAGTAACTAGAGCCTCTTCTTATACTGTGTATAAAAACGGAATTGAGATTCAAATAGATACAGTAAAAGAGTATCAAAGAAAAGGGTTAGGATTGATTTGTGCTGCAAAGCTAATTTTAGAATGTATGGATAGAAATATATACCCTAGTTGGGACGCTCATAATTTAGGATCGTTAGCACTATCTAAAAAACTAGGATATCAGTTCGATAAAGAGTATGTAGCGTATGAAATTGGAATGGAAGAAATGACGTAAAAATATTGATATAATCACAATAAATGATTGTAATCAAACAAAGTTTATGCTATAATTCATGAGCATGTAAAAAATAGAAATTTACTGCCTGTCTATTCCATCGAGAATAGACCAATAGACCATAGGAGGTATAAAGATGAACAAGTATGAAATTATGTTTATTGTGAAACCTGACGTTGAAGAAGAAGCAAGAAACAAAGTTATCGACGGACTAAAAGATATTTTAGCTGCTGATGGTGGAGTTGTTGATAATGTCAACGAATGGGGATTACGTGATTTAGCGTATGAAATCGATGATTTGAAAAAAGGATATTATGTTGTTGTAGATACAACTACTGCTCCTGCAAACATCAATGAATTCGATCGTTTAACTAAAATCAACCCTGCAATTTTACGTATCTTAACAATCCGTAAATAAGAAGGAGGTAGTTCACGATGATGAATCGAGTTGTATTAGTAGGAAGAATGACAAGAGACCCAGAACTTAGAAGAACTGGATCTGGATCAGCAGTAACATCATTCACATTGGCTTTGAATCGTAACTTTAATTCAGCTGATGGACAACAAGCAGATTATATTCCATGTGTAGTTTGGAATAAAGTGGCTGAGAATGTTGAAAAATATTGCTCAAAAGGATCGTTGGTAGGTGTCGAAGGAAGACTTCGTTCACGTACATATGACAACGCTCAAGGACAAAAAGTATATGTTGTAGAAGTTGTTTGTGACTCAGTACAATTTTTGGAAACAAAAGCTGCGAGAGAAAGAAATCAAGGGATGCAATCGCAACCTTCACAACCGACGCAACAAGCAAATAATGATTTCTATGATATGAAAACTGTAGAATTAGAAAAAGAATTTGATAATTCAGTAAATACATTTGATATTATGGAAGATGATATTCAATTTTAAGAAGGGAGTATTAAATTATGGCATTTAGAAAACCAAATAGAGGTAGAAGAAAAGTTTGTTTCTTCACTAAAAACAAAATCAAAACTATTGATTATAAAGATGTAGAATTACTAAAAAGATTTATCTCAGCTAATGGGAAAATCATTCCTAGACGTGTTACAGGAACTAGCGCTAAGTATCAAAGAATGTTAGCTACTGCAATCAAACGTGCTAGACAAATGGCTTTATTACCATACGTAGGTGAATAATAAATAATAGAAGTACTGATTAAGTTCAGTGCTTTTTTTATAATATTAATGTAAAAAAAAATTGACATCATGTAAAATTATATATACAATGAATATAAGAAGAGAAATTTGATTTATAAAGGAGGTATCATATTATGTCATATAAAAGTAAAAGAACAATTACGAATATGGTGGCTGGTGTTATTTTTGTTATCACATACGCTATTTATGCATTTCGTTTAGATGCTAGTGTAAGTTTAAAAGCATGGGCGATGACGTTACTAGTCTTTATTGGAATTGCAGTAATAAGTTTAATGGTTATTCAAATGGTTTTTCATATTATTTATTCCATGGCAATAGCTATAAAAGACCAAGAATGTGAAGATTTAGAAATTGAAAGAAAACTTTCTTCATTGATGCTAGAGGATGAAATGGATAAAATGATTTCAATGAAATCTACACATATTGGATTCCTTTGTATTGGAATAGGTTTTTTAATAGCCCTTATATCGTTAGCACTGGGAGTAAGCGCTATTGTTGCATTACATATCTTGGCGATAACATTTGTAATAGGAAGTATTGTTGAGGGTGGCGTAAGCGTCTATTGTTACGAAAGAGGAGTTTAAGATGGCAAAAAAAGTAATGATTACAAATAATATTCGGAGACTTAGGTTCTTCGCTGATGAAATGACACAAATGGAATTAGCAGAAAAAGCTGGTGCTTCACGCCAAACAATAGTCGCTTTAGAGGCCGGTAAATATACTCCTTCATTAGAATTAGCCTTTCGAATAGCTGAAGTTTTTGGTGTTACAATTACAGAAGTATTTGAATATAAAAAAGATCAATCTATAGAATGATGATAAAAGATTGGGTAATGTGTCCTAGCTGTAACAGTAAAACAAGAGTAAAGGTTAATATAGATACAGTAATGATAAACTTTCCATTATTTTGTCCGAAATGTAAAAAGGAAACTATCATAGATATTAAAAATTTAAATATGGTTATTATCAAAGAGCCAGTCAGTAAATTGCCGAGCCGATAATTTGTTTCTTCACAAATTGTTGGCTTATTTTTTATAAAGGAGAAAAACAAAAATGAAAGCAGCGATAATAGAAAAATATGGAGATCCTGATATCTTTGAAATAAAAGATATGGAAAAACCAACACCTAGAGAAAATGAAGTCTTAATCCGAGTTAGAGCATCATCTATTAATTCTCATGAATGGCGATCACTTAGAGCAATACCTCTTCTTGTACGATTTAAAAATGGAATATTTAAACCTAAGAATCCAATTCTTGGTTGTGATGTCGCAGGAGAAATAGAAGCGGTTGGTAAAAATATTAAAACATTAGAAATAGGTGATAAAGTATATGGGTGTTTAGCAGATGGCAATGGGGATAGCTGTTATGCAGAGTATGTTTGTGCAAAAGAAAGCATCATAACGAAAATCCCGCAAGGTTTCTCACTTCCAGAAATGGGAGCTGTACCAATGGCTGCTGTAACAGCATTGCAAGGATTACGTAATTTAGCCAAACTTCAATCAGGACAAAAAATATTAATAAATGGTGCTTCTGGTGGTGTAGGAACCTTTGCGGTTCAGATTGCCAAAGCTATGGGAGCACAAGTAACAGGAGTTTGTAGTAGTAAAAATATAGATTTAATAAAAATGCTGGGGGCTGATGTTGTAATCGATTATAAGAAGAGAGATTTTACTAATTTGACAGAGAAATACGATGTAATTTTTGATATTGTCGCTAATCATAGTTTCTCTGATTACAAGAGAGTATTAAAACCAAATGGAATATGTGTAGTTGTTGGATTTTCAACAATGAAGAATATGGTTAGAACATCTTTTGATGTTTCAAGAACAAAGAATAAGAATCAAAAAGTAGTTATGTTAATGGCAGATAATACGGTACAACAGGATTTATGTTATATGAATACATTATTAGAATCTAAAAAAGTAGTTCCAGTAATCGATAATTATTATCCTCTTTCAAAAATATCTAAAGCATTTTGGTATTATGAAAAAGAACATCCTAAAGGAAAGGTAGTAATAGAAATATAGAATCTCTTCGGAGATTCTTTAAAATATACAAAAAAACAGAAAGAAGTGTGTTAGAATGGTATAATGTAAAAGAGGTGCAGATATGAAACAATTCTTTATAGAGTATAAAAATAAAATATTATTATGTACATATACAGCGATTTTGGCTGCTATGGCTTTTAATTACGAAGTAGTTATTGGTACTGTATTTAGTATTCTAAGTATGGGCAAACCGTTATACTATGGAATCGCCATTGCCTTTGTAATTAACTTACCAATGAAAAAGATAGAAACTTTGTTAAAGAAGGTAGGTAAGGATAATAAACGTTGGCAAAGCTCTGTACGGGGGGTATCTCTTTGTATTACCCTTGTTATAGCCATTATTGTATTATATATTGTTTTAGCTATTATATTACCAAAAGTATTTAGTAGCTTAGAGCTAATATTTAGTAATTTTGGACATTTTATTGCGACTAGTGCTAAGAATGTAGATGCAGCATTTAAAGAATTTAATTTGGATATTAGACTATCAGAAATTGACGCTATTAAAGAACTTCAAAATATATCTTGGCAAAGTGTTTTCAGTAGTTCCTTATCAGTAATAAGTGGATTAGCTGATGGTGTTATTAAGAATGTTATGAATTTTACAGGAACTTTCTTCCAATGGTTTTTATCTTTTTGTTTAAGTCTTTATTTATTATTAGGAAAAGAAAAATTCATTGTTCAATTACGTAAAGTAGTTTTAGCCTTTACAAATTCTAAGAGAAGTCAGAAAATATTTGAAATTGCGACAAAAACAAACGAGATATTTACTAAGTTTGTAGGTGGTCAATTAGTAGATTGTTTAATTAAAGGGGTATTATTTTATATCATATTCATTATATTAAATTATCCAATGCCAGAATTAATGGCAATTATTATTGCTGTATTTAGTATTGTTCCAGTATTTGGTCCTATTGCAGCAATGGTTGTAGATTGTATTTTATTGCTCGCATTACAACCAAGTAGCTCTATTTGGTTTATCATTATTTTCCAAGTAGTATCGAATTTAGAAAGTAACATAATATATCCTAAAATAGTTGGAAACAGTATTGGTTTACCAGGAATATGGGTATTATTATCAATCTTTGTATTAGGTGATGTTTTTGGTATATTAGGAATGTTATTAGCAGTGCCAGTAACGGCTTTACTATATACCTTGTTTAAAGAATATGTACAACATCGTTTAGTTAAAAAGAAGATAGCAGTTGAAGAGTATGAAGAAAGAAGTGAGAGTTAATATTTGTGAAATAATTATAATGTATAATTATAAAGTGAATGAGAAAAGGAGGATTGCTATTGAATAAATTACTGAAGAAAAAGATAAAAGAATCATTTGAATCAGTATTGCCAATAACTATTATTGTATTAATACTTAGTATTATCCTTGTACCAATATCTATTGATACAATGTTAATGTTTATTGTAGGAGCAGTATTATTAGTTGTGGGAATGGGTTTCTTTACATTAGGAACAGACATGGCGATGATACCGATGGGCGAGGGAATAGGCGTCTATCTAACAAAATTTAAGAAAAGTACATGGATAGCTATTATTGTATTTGTTATGGGGGTATTTGTAACAGTTGCAGAACCAGATTTACAAGTTCTAGCGAAACAAGTACCAGCAATACCAGATTCTATTCTAATATGGACCGTTGCAGTAGGTGTAGGAATATTCCTAGTAATTGCGATATTTAGAGTATTATTGAAATTTCCATTATCAAAGTTATTATTACTATTCTATGGTGTGATATTAATAATATCGTTTTTCACACCAAACAACTTTATTGCGGTTGCCTTTGATAGTGGTGGAGTAACGACAGGACCAATAACCGTCCCATTTATTATGGCATTAGGGTTAGGGTTATCTGCAGTTCGTAGTGATAAAGATTCACAAGGAGATAGTTTTGGATTTGTAGCTCTTTGTAGTATTGGTCCTATTTTATCAGTATTATTATTAGGAATAATATATAACCCAAGCAATGCAACATATGAAAAAGTAGATGTTGTAACAATTGAAACAACAAGAGATGTATTTGTTCAATTCGCAAAGGATTTACCAGTATATTTAGAAGAAGTACTTATCGCCTTAGCATTAACTTTCTTTGTTCCTAAGATGTTTACAGGTATTGCTTTTGATAGTGGTGGCGTATGTAGCGGACCTATGACTTCAACATTCCTACTACCTTTCGCGATGGGTGCCTGTGAGGCCGCTGGTGGAAATGTATTAACAGATGCTTTTGGAATTGTTGCAATGGTAGCAATGACACCATTAATTACCGTGCAGATTATGGGAATGGTTTATCAAAGAAAAATGAAAGCATTAGAGGCTGAACAAGATATTGAGTTATTAGAATTAGCGCAGGAGGATTTATAAACATGGAAGCGCATAAAGATATATTTGAACAAGATTCATTAGCGTTAGAAATGATGATTGTAATTATTGATCGAGAAAAAATGAGAGATGTAGAATGTCATGTACAAGAAACATTTAAAGAAAATCGACGTGGACATCTTTTATATGTCATTAATGGAATTGGAACTGCTAATTCTAAAATCTTAGATATGTTAGGTCTTGATTCTGAAGAAAAAGCAGTTCTTCTTGGTATTGATAAAAAAATACACACAACAGCGATGAAAGAAAAACTGCGTGAGAAATTACATTTAGAAGAACCAGGTAATGGAATATTGTTTACTTTACCAATTAAAAAAACATGTAGTCTTTATAAAATGGAAAATAGGGGTGATATAGTGGAACAACAAGAACATACACACGATTTATTTATGACAATTATTAATCAAGGATATAGTGATGATGTTATGAGTGCGGTAAAAAAGGCTGGTGCCAAAGGTGGAACTATTATTCGTGCTCGAAGAATTGGGATGGAAGAAGCAATTAAACTGTTTGGAATTTCAGTACAAAAAGAAAAAGAAATGTTACTAATTTTAGTTCCAAGAAATATTGAAAAAGAAATATTAAAAGCTATTAAACCATTTTGTGGATTACAAGCTGAAGCGAAAGGAATTTCCTTTACTTTAGCAGCTAATAATGTTATTGGTTTATCTTTTGAAGAATAAAAAAATAATGACCTTGTAAGGGGTCATTATTTTTGTTATCTTGGGCCACCCATAAACGGCGGTCTAGGTCCTGGCCCTGGAAAAGGAGGACGTGGTCCCGGTCCCGGAAAAGGAGGTCTAGGCCCTGGGAACGGTCCTGGGAATGGTCTAGGAATCGGATAAGGAGGATAAGGCGGATAAGGATAAGGTGGGTAAGGCGGATAAGGGAAATTTGGAACCCATTCAATCCCTCCTGGTGATATAACAATCGCCCTTTCATCAGGTTGTTCAAAATTCATTTGACTATAATCCATAGGGATTTGTTCATTAAAATCCATAGTATCTTTCCTTTCATTTATACTCTATCATATGTAGAAAAAGAAAAAATGTTATAGGACAAGAGCCCAAATATGAAATAGTTTATTAAAATCGCCTAAAAAATATTATTTTTTATAATAAAAAGCTATCTGGGATAGCTCATAAATTATAATAACTTTCTTAATGCAATAGCACATTGTTTTAACTTTACATGCTCTTCTTTTGTTAGAGGAACAGTAATGCGTTTGACAATACCTTCCTTTCCAACAATAGTTGGAATTGACAAGGCGATATCATAAATATCATATTCACCTTCTAATACAGAAGAAATAGGAAGTACAGCTAGTTCATTCAATAAAATAGTTTTGATAATACGACAAACGGACATAGCGACTCCACTACTTGTGAAGCCTTTCATTGTTAGTATTTGAAGACCGATGCTTTTGGTTTCCTTTTCTATGGCATGAATATCAATAGGTGGACAATCAAATATAGCATCAACTTTATTTATAGGGACACCTGCAACATTTACAGTAGACCAAGGGATAAAACAATTTGTGCCATGTTCACCATACACACAACCATGAATATTTTTACTATCTACACCAACATGCATAGCGACCATTTGTCTAAATCTAGCAGTATCAATTAAGGTACCGGTACCAAAGATCTTATGTTTAGGATATTGATATTGAGTTTGGGCAGTATAGACAAGTAACGCAACGGGGTGGGAAACAACAAGGAATAATGCTTCTGGAGTATACTGAACAATTTGTGCCATAACGCAATCAAAATCATTAATATTAGTGTTAGCTAAAATTTGACGATCTAAAGTATCTCCAGGTTTAATACTTGGACCGGCACTCATAACAATCATTGCAGCATCTTTACAATCCTGATATGTTCCAACTTTAATTGAAACATTACTACTATATGCGAAAGCTGTAGTGTGAATAACATCAAGTACTTCACCTTTAGCTTTTTCTTCGTTTTGATCAATTACAATAATTTCAGAGACTAAATTCATTTGTGTCAAGCCACTTAATACTGCAGAACCAACAGAACCAGCACCAATAATCACAACTTTATCTTTTTTAATCATATCGCTACCTCCTAATGGAAAAACATCATAACATTAATGTTTTCTAATTGTCAATATCATGGGAAATGCATATTACCCTTTATTTTTTAGAGTATTCATATTAAAATATACACTAGGTGATAAAATGAACAATAACAAAGTATTACCCATTGTCCAAGGGGCAATGATTGCATCATTATATGGTGTATTTAGTCTTTTAAATACATATACAGGATCCACTTTTGATATTATTTTATCATATATTATGGTCATGCCAATGCTTTGGTATGCTAGTGAGTATTCTATAAAGTATACGCTTAGTTTGTATATAACAAGCGCTGTTGTAGTGTTTATTATGGGACAATTAATGTTTTGGTCTTTTAGTATTCCTACTTTATTATTAGGTGTTTTTTACGGAATATATCAAAAACATAAAGGAAAGCATATGTTTATAGGGCTAGTTATAACATCAGCGATAAAAAATAGTATTAGTTTTTTCATATTTGGAGGAATGACAGGGATATCTGTATGGCAAGAGGGAAAAGAAATGTATCAAATGATCATAGAGTTTCTCCCTTTTTTAGAAAATATTATAAATGTAGAAATCTCTTTTATTATCATGTGGATTCTGATTTTTATATGTGAAGCATATTGTATTATGATGTATGGAAATCTATTTTTAAAAAGAATCATTAAAAAGAAATGAATTACAGTATAAAATAATGTATAATTAGAGTATTCGTGAGGAGGCGATACTATGACTAAAAAAATGATCCAGATTCGTAATGTTATTTTAGGATTACTTATTTTAGAGTTTGTTGCAATTGCAACTATATATTTATTAGTATCAACAACTACAGTATTTACACTATGTGTCTATGTATTTATTAAAAATAGTATTTGTTTAGGCGTGGTTATCTACGTTGCCTATATATTAGATAAACAACAAGTAAGTGTTGGAGAAGTATTAAGTAAAGATGCAGAAAATGCTTTTATATTTGGTGGCATTGGGTTAATTCAGTATGATGAACAACGTAATATTACTTGGATTAGTGATTTATTGCAGGAATTAGATATTCATATTATTGGAAGTAAAATATTAGAATGGCAACCATTATTATCATCCTTATTTGAAGATGATGATGTTCAGATAATTGAGATTGAATCTAGAAAATATGAAGTATATAATAACAAACAAACTAGATTGTTATATTTAAAGGATGTAACAGATTTATTAACAATCACAAAAGAATATGAAGATCAACAATTATGTGTAACCTATATATCTATTGATAATTACGATGAATCAATAGAACATGCGGATGAACAAAAAGTGGCCTCTATTCAATCTACAACAAGACAATTTATATTAGACTGGGCTAAAGAAAATGGAATTATTCTACGTCGTTATAAGAGTGATGGATATATTGCAGTATTCAATGAACGTATTTATCACAAACAAGTAGAGTTGAAATTTAATGTGTTAGATAATTTTAAAGAACAAGTGGAATCCTTAGGAGAAGTAATGACTTTAAGCATTGGTATTGGTAGGGGAAGTAAAGTATTAAGAGAGTTAGATGAAATGGCCTTCTCTGCACTATCTCTAGCATATTCTCGAGGAGGAGATCAAGTAACTGTTAAATCCCATGATGAGGCAATTCGATTCTTTGGAGGAAATACAGAAAGTTTTGAAAAAAACAATAAGATTCGTGCAAGAGTTATTGCACAATCTCTAGCAGGGTTAATTAAACAAGCAGATAATATTTTAATCATGGGACATAAACAATCAGACTTTGATTCTTTTGGAGCTTCTGTCGCTATGCATGCCATTTGTAAAGCCTATGAGAAACCATCCAATATCATTATTGATTATGACTCATTAGAGGAAAAAACATCCTTAGTCGCAAAACAATTACGAGATAATGAAAGATATAAGGGGATCTTTATCCATCCATCAATGGTGGCGGAGATTAATACAAGCAGAACTTTGTTAATTGTTGTAGATAATCATAAACCTTCATTAGCGATAGATAAATCGGTATTAGAAATTGTAAAGAATATCGTTGTTATCGATCATCATCGCCGTGGAGAAGAGTTTATTCAATTGCCAATTCTAACCTATTTAGAACCATCTGCTTCATCAACAGTAGAGTTATTAGTAGAATTACTGGAATATCAAAAGGTAGATGTGTATCTAACAGAGCTAGAGGCAACGATTATGTATACAGGAATGTTAATTGATACAAACTATTTTAAAACTAGAGTTGGAGCAAGAACTTTCCAGGCTGCAGCGAAACTACGTGACATGCAAGCGAATGTATCATTAGCACAAGAATATTTAGAAGACGATTATGAGACTATGTTAGCCAAATTATCAATTAAACAAAATGCATATCCATATGGAGAAGGTATTCTAATTGGGTATGGAGAACAAGGAAAAGTATATAGCCGTGGATTATTAGCTAAAGCTGGAAATGAGTTAATGAGTATTCAAGATATTAAAGCAGCTTTTGTAGTAGGTAGTATTTCTAAAACAGAAATCGCCATTAGTGCTAGAAGTACAAAAGATGTTAATGTCCAAGTGATTATGGAAAAAATGGGCGGAGGCGGTCACTTTTCAATGGCAGCTTGTCAACTACAAGAAGAACAAGTAGTAGTCGCTATTAATCAATTAGAAGAAAAAATCAATGAATATTTGGATGAAAGGGGTAATGAGGAATGAAAGTAATATTAATAGAAGATGTTAAGAAATTAGGAAAAAAAGGTGATGTAGTTAAAGTCGCTGATGGTTATGGACAAAATTTTCTAATTAAAAATAAACTAGCAGTTTTAGAAACTGATACAAGTAAAAAAGTGTTATCTGATCAAAAGGAACAAAAGAAACAAGAAGAAAAAGAAAACATAAAAAAGGCAGAAGAATTAAAAAAAGAAATTGAAAATTTAACATTAGAATTTGGATTGAAATCTGGTAAAGATGGTAAGACTTTTGGTAGTATTTCAACAAAACATATCGTTGAGGAGTTACGAGAAAAGCATGGTATTAAAGTAGATAAAAGAAAGTTTATTGATGCAAGACCAGTAGGAGCTTTAGGATATACAAAAATGAAAGTGGAATTGTATAAAGGAGTTATTGCGACAATTAATGTACACTTAAATGAAAAGTAGGAGGTGGAATCAATGCCAAGAGAAGTACCACATGATTTAGAGGCAGAACGTGCGCTATTAGGTTCGATGCTCATCTCTCAAGAGAAGTGTGTAAATGTTTTAGATAAAACAACAGAGGATGACTTTTATGAAGTACCTCATCGTATTATAATTACGGCGATGGCAGCATTAAAAAAACAAGGAATGCCAGTAGATGTAACAACATTAACATCCTATTTGGTGGATCATGAACAATTAGATAGTATGGGTGGTGTTGATTACCTATTACAACTAAGTGAATCCGTACCAACGATTGAACACACAGATTACTATTTAACAATTTTACAAAATAAATCTATGTTAAGAAACATTATTAAAGAAGCAAGTGAGATTGCTGAAGGTGCGTATGATCATGTTGAAAATGTACAGATGTTTATGGCTGAAGCAGAAAATAGAATTATGGCTGCTACAAAAGATAGAACATCTGGAGGATTTAAAGATATCGCAAGTGTTGTTACTGAAGTTACAACCGAATTAAATGAATTAGCCAAATCAGATAAAAAAGTAAATGGGATTACTACGGGATTCCGTGACTTAGATAAATTAACTTTAGGATTTCAACCAGGAAGTTTAAATATTATTGCGGCAAGACCAGCGATGGGGAAAACCGCTTTTGCTTTAAATATCGCTCAAAATGTTGCTCATAATGCAGATAAACCAGTTGTATTATTCTCTTTAGAAATGGACGCTGGAGCACTTGTAAAAAGAATTATCGGGGCGTCTGGAAGAATCCGTGGAGATGATATAAAGACGGGTGACGTTATAAAGAAACAGGCCCCTACATATTATGCAGCAGCCCAAAAGGCAGCAGCTTGTAACATGGTTATTGATGATAGTGGTGGGATTACAATTAATGATATATCTGCCAAATGTCGTCAGTTAAGCAGTAAAACGGGTGGACTATCTTTGATTTTAATTGACTATCTACAATTAATTAATGGACCAAGTGGAGGCCGTGAAAGTAGACAACAAGAAATATCTGATATTTCAAGACAATTAAAATCATTAGCTAGAAGCTTAGAAGTACCAGTTATTGCGCTAAGTCAGTTATCGCGTGCTGTTGAACAAAGACCAAATAAGCGTCCAATGCTTTCAGATTTACGTGAATCTGGAGCGATAGAACAAGATGCCGATTTAGTATCATTTATATATCGAGAGGGATATTATAAAGATCCAGCAGAACAAAGTGAGGACCAAGGACTTACAGAGGTTATCATTGCGAAACATCGTAATGGTCCAACTGGAGATGTACAATTAGTATTTGAAAAAGATTATAGTAAATTCTCAGATTTAGCTAAGATTGGTCCTGGTGGAGCTGGACCAGATACAAGAAATCTAAGAAGTTAGCAGGAGGAAAGTATAATGTATCATCAGTATCGAGAAGGATGGTTAGAAGTAATTTGTGGATGTATGTTTGCAGGGAAAACAGAGGAACTTATTCGTCGAATCAATGTATTAAGTTTCGCAAAAAAGAATATCTTAATATTCAAACCAAAAATAGATAATCGCTATTCAGATTTTGAAATTGTATCACATGCTGGAACTAAGGTTCCTTGTGTAGTAATTGATAAAGCAAAAGATATATTAGAAAGAATAACAAAGGACACTGAAGTCGTAGCCATCGATGAGGTGCAATTTTTTGACAAAGATATTGTCGAAGTTTGTGAGTTTTTAGCAGACAGAGGAATGCGTGTAATGGTTGCTGGATTAGATAAAGATTTTAGAGGAGAAGCCTTTGGGGTTCTTCCAGAATTACTAACGCGTGCAGAGTTTGTCACAAAGCTAACTGCTGTTTGTGCAAAATGCGGAGCTCCCGCTACTAGAACACAAAGATTAGTAGATGGTAAACCTGCATCTTTTGATGATCCAATTGTTTTAGTTGGTGCTGTAGAAAACTATGAGCCAAGATGTCGTCATTGTCATGAAGTACAAAACAAACCAAAAACTTCTTTTTAGAAGTTTTTGGTTTGTGTTCACATAGAATTAATATAACTATATTATTATAGTATTGTAGAAGAGTTCTAAACCTCCCTTAAAATAGATTTCTAAAAAGATGTAAACACATTCGTTTACATCTTTTTTTCATTATAATAGTTAATTAAATTGATTTTGAATTGATAAAACATAGTCATATAAAGGCTTATCTGGTTCTAATAAATAAGAAGTAACATCATAAGTATCCGAAAAGTCTAATATTTGTGTTTGTATATATTGTAAGATTTTACCAGCTTCATTTATATTTGTATTAAGGTCTAGATGCAAGCGCTTGGTATACCCATCTTTAGTAGAAATAGATAAAAACATTGGGAACATTAATTCACCATGAGGAGGACATGATTTTTTTGACCAAGTTACATGTGCTTCAATAATACTAGACAAGGGAATTACAATCATTAAATTGTTTTCATTTTTATTAAAAATATTCATTACTAAACGACGATAAGGCTGGTATTTAGGAAAGAAATACATCTTTCTATTTTTTATAAACCAATAATCATTGGTAATAAACAAGGAGCTAAGTAATAGTAAGAAAATGGAAGAGACTAAAAAGATAACTATTAACCAAACAATGTCAATGTTGGATAAATAACCAATGAAAACAAATAAAAGGCCAAAGATAATAGCCATAAAAAGATATGAATAAATAACGAAGGTAGATGTTTTTTGACCAATTATAAAATTATTTTTCATATAGTATATCTCCTTTATAGTAATAATAAAATTATGATAGGAATAATTAAATGCCAAGGAAGAAACAATAAAAAAGTAAAACAAAAATAAAGTAAAATAATTCCAAATACAATAAATGTTATGGTTTTATAAGTATCAATAGTAGGTCTAATGATAATCACCTTCTTTATCTAAATTATATAATAATATTAATATATGTCAATAATATAAATAATTATAATAATAAAAGTATATAATGCAAAGTATTTTCCTGTTTTTTTAAAGATATTATATTAATATCAGGTTTGGTATGTTAAGATATTAAATGCATATCCTTATCATATAAAGGTATATTAATATATAAATAGATATTTAGGAAAATATAATAACGAAGGTTTGGAGGTAAACATATGAATAGCATGATAGAAAGATTAGAATCAATGGAAAGAAGATATGAAGAACTAGGACATATTTTAATGGATCCAGAAATTGGTAGTGATATTAAAAGAATGACGGAAGTAACAAAAGAACAAGCGTCATTACAAGGTCCTTATGATTTATATCAAGAATATAAAAGAATTACTACAGGGATTCAAGAAGCTAAAGAATTAGCGAAAGAAAATGATCCAGAAATTAAAGAAATGGCTAAAATGGAGCTAGAAGAATTAGAATCACAATTACCAATAGTAGAAGAAAAGTTACAATTGGAATTAATTCCAAAAGACCCAAATGATAATAAAAACGTAATCGTTGAAGTACGTGGTGCAGCTGGTGGAGACGAAGGAAATATTTTTGCAGGTGATTTATATCGTATGTATGTCAAATACGCTGAATCACAAGGTTGGAATGTTGAATTGATGGAAGCAACAGAAGCTGATGCTGGAGGATTCTCTTTAGTATCATTTATGGTTAAAGGTGATGATGTATATTCAAAATTAAAATTTGAATCTGGTTCTCATCGTGTCCAACGTGTTCCTAAAACAGAAACCCAAGGACGTGTTCATACTTCAACAGCGACAGTTTTAGTTATGCCAGAAGCTGAAGAAGTAGATGTTGAAATTAATAAAGCAGATTTACGAATTGACACTTATCGTGCGAGTGGAGCTGGAGGACAACATATTAATAAGACAGACTCTGCAGTTCGTATTACGCATTTACCAACGGGAATCGTTGCATCTAGTCAAGATGGAAGAAGTCAACATGATAACAAAGACAAAGCAATGAAAGCTTTAGTAACAAGAATATATGATAAAATGCAACAAGAACAAGAACAAGCTATTGGTGGAGAAAGAAAAAGCAAAATTGGTACGGGAGATCGTGCAGAAAAAATTAGAACATACAACTATCCACAAAATAGAGTTACTGACCACCGTATTGGTTTTACCATTCAACAATTAGATCGTGTTATGGAAGGAAAATTAGACGATATTATTCAGGCCTTAGTTAATGAAGATCAAAGATTGAAATTAGAAGGACAACAATAATATGAAAGTAAAAGAATTACTAAAAGAAGCAGAAGATAATTTAGATAGTGTCTATAAAGATGTTAATGTACCTAAAGTGTTGTTTTATCATCTCGCAAAGAAAGAACCCCATGAATTATACTTAATGATGGATGAAGAAGTAGATAAATCATTACAGAAAGCTTTTTTACAGGGGATGGAAGAATATAAACAAGGAAAACCAATTCAATATATTAAAGGTGTAGAAACTTTCTTTGGTCGTGATTTTATTGTTAATGAGAATGTTTTAATTCCTAGATATGAAACAGAAGAATTGGTTGAACAAATTCTATATCGTATAGATGATTATTTTGAAGAATATGAAAAGATTACTTTATGTGATGTTGGAACTGGAAGTGGCGCTATTGCTACTACATTAGCTTTAGAAGAGCCAAGGTTACAAGTTACAGCTACAGATATTTCTAAACAGGCAATAGATGTAGCGAAAGAAAATGCTAATATTTTAAATGCTCAAGTAATATTTAAAACAGGAGATATGTTACAACCATTAATTGATGATGCATATCAAGTTGATATCTTTGTGTCCAATCCTCCATATATTCCTCAAGAACAACAAATTGAGAATGTTGTTAAAGACAATGAGCCCCATGTAGCTCTATTTGGAGGAGAAGATGGATTATACTTTTATCGTAAAATCTTTCAAGATGTTCATAAAATTCTTAAAGATAGGGCTTTATTAGCTTTTGAAATGGGATTTGATCAAAGAGAAATAATGGAACAAGCATTACAACAATATTTTCCAAACGATAAATATGAAATTATAAAAGATATGAATGGAAAAGATAGAATGTTATTCATTTATCATAATATAAAATAGGAGAACTTACATTTGTAAGTTTTTTATATTCTGTCAAATATTGTGGAAATATGATACTATGATAATAACATTATTCTTTCGTTGATTAAAAAAATAAAATAAATAGTCTTTTTAAAGACACAACACAATATATTGTTAACAAGAAATAATAGACAGGTGAAAATATGATAGAAACAAAAAGATTACGAATTCGTGAATTTGTATTAGAAGATGCAGAAGTATTATCAATGTATCGAAATAAAGAAGAGGTATGTCAGTATCAATCTTGGAGTCACTACCCCCTAATCAAGGCACAAAAAAGGATTGAATATTGTTTGAAATATCCATTTAATGGAGAACGAGGAAATTACCAAGTAGCAGTGGTACTGAAAGACACAGATATATTGATTGGAGATTTCTTTATTGAGGTTCATAGTCCTAGTACGGTAATTCTTGGTTATACATTTGATAGCAGTTATTGGACTCTAGGGTATGCATCAGAATCATTACAAGCAATAATGGCATATATGAAAGAGGTATATAACTTTAAAGTAGCACTTTGTTATGTCCTTAAAGATAATATTCGTTCTATTAACTTATTAAAGAGAAATGGTTTTGAAGAGTTTGAACATTCTAGGTATATGGGGGATATTGGATTTAGAAGACTATTAACATAAGTAAAGAGCCAAATGACTTAGCATCATTTGACTCTTTTTATATATTCTTAATAGCGATATCTTTGTCTAACGTTTTATATTTAACCCCATAGTATATTTGAGAAGCAATAGAAGGTAAGCCTTTTTCAAAATATTGAATGATAGAAAGTGTATTAATCGATAATGATTGACTTAACAAATAAAATGTTTTTTGTATTAAGTGATGAACATCTTTTTTTGTTTTATTAGATAATATTGTATAAATCTTCTTAATAGCTTCAGAATGTAAAGGTTTTAGTTCAGTATTTATTAATGTACATAAAAGTAATTGTTTCCACAATAACTCACTAATATTAAAAATCAAGTTTAGATCATTGTTTTGGTAGTGAGTAAGAATTTGATTAATAGGAAATGTTGAAAGACAAGAATAAAAAGAGTGCTCCAATTGTAAATATTTAATATATACATACATTTTTTCAATACCCACCAAATTACGAATTGGTAGGTAGGTTGGATAATCAAACGTAAGAACCGTATCTTGTGCTACATAATCAAAATTATAGATAGAAGAAAAACTAGATAAACCATGTTTTAATGTATCATTATAAACATATAAATTAGTATCTAAAAGCATGGTTTGTAAGTTCGCAATTTCTATATCAGTTTCGACTACAAGTTCTTGAATGTATGCATGACCTTGCTTATAAAGAGTAAGACAGGAAGTATTTTGTAATAAATCTATAATTTTAAAAGTGGGAAATTGTTTTAAATACAAGGATATAACATATAAAAAGGAGTCTGTTAGGGATTGTGCTCTTTCTTTTGAAACAGAACTATCACCACCAGTAAATTTACGAATTTGTTCTTGTAAAACAGAAAAAATATCTAGGTTAATTTGTGCTACTTTTTCTTCTAATAATAATGATTGTTGTTGAAGAATGATTAATACAGAAGAAAAGAAATCTTGAGTAGGTAATTTTTTAATATCAATATTAGTAAGTTCCATATTTCACCCCCTCGAAAATATCTTCACCATTATTAAGTGCATCAAGTAATTCATTAAGTTGATTATCTCCTAACCAGCTTAATGATCCTTGACACGAACCTTCAAAAGATAAGTATAGATATTTAATAATATCTTCATCACTTAATATTTCATCGGTTGCTTCTTTGTAGTAATAAAAGATTTCTAATAATTCTTGGATTTGATTCGCGAAGTCATACTTTGTAAAAAACTGACTATCACTGAAAGTAGATATTAATTCCTCAATAATTTTTCCTTGTAATTCAATACGTCCAACATCTTTTAATGTTACATATTGTTTTTCTAATAAATTTCTAGCATCATCTTCTGTTAGAACTAAGTCATATCTCTCTAATACTTTATTACATGCAAGAATAGAATCTACTCGTTCTTTTAGTGTAATAGTAAAGTTCATTTTTTCTAAATCAAACATATTAATACACCCCCTATATATTTAATACACCTTTTTTGATGACATTACTAGACTTGAAAAAAAGTTGATTTTGTGGTAATATAAAGGTAGGAAGAGAAGAAAAAAGTCTTCTTTTTTTTATGATTTTTACTTTATTATAAGAATAAAAGAAAATTACGTATTATTTGAATGTATATAAAAACTAGAGAATTTGATTATATCTTGTCTATAATTCTCTGTTTTTTATTATGTCTTAAAAATAGTTTTCAATGAAAAAAAGAAAAATATATTTTCTTTATAATGTGACAAATAATTTATAATCTATTGCATATAATTTGATTTACGAGGTGAATTATATGGATTTGTTAGTGGAGAGAAGTACTCAAAGAGAAAAAAATGGAACACTATTAATATCAATGTTTGTATTATCTTTTTTAGTGTCTATTATAACAATATACGATAATGCAATAAGTTTTGCATTACCTCTGTTTACCGTTGCTTTTTGTTGTGGTTATGGCTATACAATAGCGTACTTTTTAGCGATAGTAATTAGTAGTATATTGATTCCAGAGAGTGCTATAGTTTTATGGGTTAGTATAGCTTCCTTTATAGTATTACAAATAGGGGTGTATTTACGTTTTGTAAAAGTTAAGTATTTAGGATTTATTGTGGCAGGAATTAGCGCCATATTTTTATTGTTTTATCAAGTAGATTATATTTCTATTGCAGTTATAGCTAGTCTAGTTGTGGCACATACATATTTGTTTAAAGAATTAGTACCAATATTTATACATAAGACTTTAGATGTTTATACTAATAAACGTTTAATGATTCTGTCGATGGTAGTTATGTTATGTATGACTAGTTTATTACAAATAGAACAAATATATATGATGGTATTGTTACGTTTCTATATTGTTCTTAGTATCTTTTATTTAGGGATTCAAACAACAATGCCTAGTATGTTATACATATCAATTATTTTAATTCTTCAAAGTCCTATATTGAAAGATGATGTCTTATCAATTGTATTACCATGTTCTATCTTTTTTATGTTTGAACCTAAAACAAAATTAAAAACAGTTACGATATATATATTGAGTCACTTGATTCTACCTTTTTTTATCTCTTATGATATGACATATCATAGTATTACGATTTTAGTTAGTGGACTATTATTCTTAATATCACCTGCACTTAATATAAAAAAAGAAATTCTAAACGACGAGTTTAAAGAAGTAACAAATAGAAATAAACTGATTCAAAAAGCGAATACATTTGCTTCATTATTTAGACAACTTACAACAGTCTTTAAAGAAACCAATCCAACGGTTAATTCAAGAGAATATATAGGCTATATGTATGAAGATGTTTGTAGTTCTTGTTCTAGTAAGGAGTATTGTTATCATTCTAAAAAAGGAATGTCTAGATTAGTAAAATTAGTTAATAAAGGAATTGTTAGTAGTTATGATGAAGATGATTTAGATTATATTAAAGAATATTGTATTAATCCTAAGGAATACGTAAGCAATGCAGTAAAGCTACATGATAATTATCATCGTATTGTTCGAGTTAATCAAGAAAACCAACATTTAAAAAATGATTTGTTTTATGAGTTTTCATTATTAGGTGATATCTTTGATAACTTCTCATCTAGTATTAGTCGGCTTCAAATAGGGGAAGAACATATTAAAGAACATTTAGAAGGATATCAGTTTGAAATATCTTTCTTGAAACAATATCGTGAAAGTGCACAAACATATACATTGGAAATGGGTTTAATGAATATAACAAAAAGAGAAATAGAAGAAGAGTTATTACCTATTTTAGAAACATATTTAAATGAAACATTAGATGTTGTATCAATCAAAGATTCTATGCATCATTTAGGATATACATCTTTAATATTGAAACATAATACTAACTATGTTTTACAACATGGTTTCCAACAATTCTCCTTGGATCCTATAGCTTGCGGAGATAGTTACACAGTATTTCACCAAAATATGGATCACTATTTAGCGATTAGTGATGGAATGGGTCAAGGAAAAGAAGCTTCTAAAGAAAGTAAATTGACATTAGAAATTTTATCTAAGCTAGTCATGAATGGAATTGGTCTAAAAGATACCTTAGATTCAATAAATACACTACTAAAAATTAAAAATCAATCGGATATGTTTACAACCTTAGATTTATTCACAATTAATCTAGCGAATGCAAGAGCGAAATTAGTAAAATATGGAGCTTATAGCAGCTTTATTATTAGTCGTGGATTAATTGATGAAGTAGATTGTAAAACATTACCAGTAGGTGTTGTTTCGCATATTCCGATGACATCTTATGAAACACATTTGGACGATGGAGATATTGTTATTATGGCTAGTGATGGGGTAGGCGATAGTTTTAAACAAATTGTTGAAAATTCTATATCGTTAATAGAAGATCAACATCCACAAGAAATAGCGACAATTTTAATGGATAGAGTTTTAGAAGAAAGAAACTTAGATGACATTAGTATTATGGCAATAAAGATTGTAAAACAAAAATAACCTCCCTTTTACCTCTAGAAATTTCTAGAGGTTTTTCAATTTAAAATAAAAAAGAGTATATCTATATTAATAAATATACTCTAATAGCTATGCTTCTAGGCTTATATTACTTTCAAACTCTTGTTTATCTTTATCCCATGTAAAAGTCACGGACCCGTTATATTTTTCAACTATTGACTGGACTGACATCATACCATAACCGGAACCTTCATTCCTTTTGGAAGACAAAAAGGACTTCCCACTTTGATTGATTTTTTGATCTGTAGGGTTCCAAACGTGGATCATTAAAATATCAGGTGTAGGTCGAACAATCGCAATACGAATATATGTTTGTTTATCAACCACTCTATTACACGCTTCTATCGCATTTTCTATGAGATTTGAATACAAACAACATAAGTCACCATCTGAAATCTTTGTTGTATTAAAATCCTCTTGTTTACTATGTAAATCACAACGAATCGTTAAATCGATGTGACTTTTCTTAGCGATTGTATGATAGTAATAAGTTAAGACATTAATAACATCAATCGGACAGTATTCTGGAAGATCACCAGATACAGTTTCTATGTATTGTGTAGACACATACTCACTCAATTTTTGGTACTGTTTGTTTTTAACAAAGCTATCTAACAATGTAAAGTGATGACGTAAATCATGACGAGCGATTTTAGTTTTAGCCATTTCTTCTTTTATTATATTGTAATATGCGGTTTGGCTATTATATAAACGTTCCATACTATAAGCACGTTCGCTCATTATCGCGTTATTTCGATAATTTAATGCAACTTCTTTTCCAATATAACTTCCGATAAATAGAATTAAAATAAAACTCGCAATTTCAATAAACCAACCAGTTAAAATAGGCTCATGTAATGGTAATAGTCTATCCATGATTAATGCACAGTCAAATACAATTACCCCATATAATAGTGGGGTTATGAAGGCAACATGTCTTTTTAGAGCTAACATAATAGAGAGACTAATAAATCCTGCAGAAAGCCATTCATAAATAGTAATTAATTGAGAATACAATAACATAATCTGTAAATTACTTTGTGGTAGTGTGAGATGTACAATTAAGGTGATTACAGAGACAAAAACACTTAATAGAGGAAAACATAAAGTCCATTTTCTTTTATCTTTACATATCTTTCTAGTTACTAACATTATGATACCAAGCATAATGATAAAACAAAGGTTCTCAATGACATAAGGAATATCAAAACTAGTACTAAGAGAACGGGTAAGTGGATAACCAACATATCCAATAAAACACAGACATATAAAGCCAAATAGAGTAGTAAGGGATTTTCTTTTTGTTAAAAAACCAATTAGTAAGGATAATATCCCAACTACCAAAGCACTAGCACATAATAAACTACGAATAATTAATCGGCTATTTAGAAGCGTTGATACAGCTTCAGGAGTCCCAAAAGCTGGGGGATATACCATTCCACTATATAGATGTGAGAAATCAGACACAACAAATAGTATTTCTATTTCTCCAGCTGCCTCTATTGTAATAAAGCGATTGCCAGTTTCTGCTTGATAGTTATCGGGGTTAGGATTTCCCATTTGTATAACCATTTCATCATTAATGTATAATTTGTAGGATGAAAAAATCTCTGGAAGTTCTAACATATATGTTGATGAATCTTCTGGTAAAGTAATTCGCATACGATAGCTAGCGCTTCCATGTGGAGAGTTGTCTATTCCTTGGTTATCAAACCCTCCGTATTGTCCAATAAAGATATATTCATCAGGAGTGGGTTGGTTCTCAATAAAATCTTCAGGTGTGAGTAATTGATTACTGTAATATTCCCATCCATCTACTAGAAAAAGGAGTGGTTGTTCATTAAGAATATCACCCCTTAAATTAAGAAGACCATTATCTGCTTGCGGTCCTTTTGATGTATATTTATTATCGTATTGATAGGAAATAAGACATAGAGAAACGGTTAGTATAATAACTAGTATAATTGATAAAACTAAACGAATTTTGAGTAGCTTATTAATTTTAACGTCCATATTTCTTTTTCCTTTTTAGATAAAGATGAATTAGTATTAATGTAATAAACAAGATAAATGCGATAATTAATAGATAATTTATAATGGAAGAATTATGTGTTTTTACTAAGGAGTTAGAAGATCTAGATTGCATATCGACACTAGAATCTTGTGACATATGTAAAGTACTATCATTATCATCTTTAATGCCATTACTATTATCCTCAATTGGTGCATTAGGATTATTACTTTGTTCATTTACATTGGATTGAGAATCTGAGTTTGAACTACTAATAAAGTCAGAATCATTATCAGGAATAATTTCTACTGTTGAGGTAGACTCATTTATGTCATCAGTTACTGGTACAATTTCTTCAGGTTTTTCACCGTCGCGATCAGTTCCTGTACGATCTCCGCCCTTGCCACTATAGCCAAGACCTTCGTGATAGAAAACAACAACAGAATTAGATTGACCTACACCAATTTCCTCTATGATGAATTGAGTTGATTTATTAAGTGTAGATTGAAATATAATAGTATTTTCATCCCATGCAATATCATCAGACCATGTTGCATCCCACCAAGTTTTGCCATCATCATCAGATTGCCATAAGATTACATTACCATCTTCTGGTGTGTATGTGTTCCAGAGTGATAAATAGAAATAGTTTTCTTCATTAATAGCTTTATAACTGACTTTACTAATACATGGAAGTGTTGCATCTTTTACCTCGACTGTTAAAGTTAAGGGAATATTATCTAATCCTAATCCTTGAAATATAGGATCTAACTGTCCTTCTATCTTGGTAGTTCCTGTGAAGTCAGTATTAATTGCGTAAAATTGTTCAGAATTCCATTCGACAGGAAGTGATCGATATTCTTTAGTGTAACCATCCCCACCACTAAGAACGAGCGTAGGATAAACAAAATTCCAAATCCCATGCAGTATATCTTTATCATACTGTCTTACTAGTACATGTGACATAGATAAACTTTCATCGAGGAGAGTTCTAGTGTAAATATGATTGTTATTACCTAAAACGGAGGAACCTATGCAAGTATCAAGCGTTATGTTTGAACCTTCTGCAGTAATAGATCCTTCACCATTATTAGATAATTTACAATAATAAAGTGAAGCTCCTTGAGGTGCTAAAATAGCA
>JBKEBJ010000220.1:0-3531 GCA_047973105.1 Coprobacillaceae bacterium
AAGAAAGAAAAAGAGTTATCATTGTAGGCGTAAATAAAGAAACAGAGTTCACGGTAGAAGAATTTTATGAGAGTATTGATAGTCAAAGAAAAACAAAAATTAAGAAAACTGTAAGGGATGCAATAGAATATTTGCCAAAATTTAAACCACTTAAAGAACCGTATAAAAATGGAAGAAAAAACGTTTCACATGAACTTATAGGTGATTTAGAAATTACACATCATATAACTAGATATAATAATAAACGAGATATTGATGTTTTTAAATATTGGTTAAGTGATTCAATGAATTCAGCTCCTTATGATGAGAAAATTGAGTTCTATAAGAAAATAACTGGCAAGACAACAAAGCATAATAAATATAGAAGTCTTGAGTGGGATAAACCGTCACCAACGGTTGTGTCACATTTGTACAAAGATGGACTAATGTTTATACACCCTGATATAAAACAATTAAGGTCTATTACAGTAAGAGAGGCTGCATTACTACAGTCGTTTCCAAAAGACTATGTGTTCATAGGTTCAGATAGTTATTGTTATAAAATGATTGGAAATGCAGTTCCGGTGCTATTTGCAAAGAGTATTGCATTAGCACTTATAGAAGTATTGGAGAAAAATAAATAATGAGAGTATTAAATGTTTTAGTAGCTTGTGAAGAAAGTCAAACCGTTTGTTCTGAATTTAGAAAATTAGGACATAATGCATTTAGTTGCGATATTTTACCAAGCAGTGGTGGTCACCCAGAATGGCATTTTAATCATGATGTATTAGAAATAATTAAAAATAAAGGTGGTACATTGGAAAGTGGGAATGAAGTTTTTATTGACGGAAAATGGGATATTATGATTGCACATCCACCTTGTACATATCTAGCTGTAAGTGGCGCGAAGTGGTATTATCACCCAGAAGATAAAGGCTTACCTATTGAAGAAAGAAGGCCGCATCCTAATTTTCCAAATAGAGCAAGAGATAGAGAAGAAGGTGCTGAGTTTTTTATGAAGTTAGTAAATGCTGACATAGAATATATAGCAGTAGAGAACCCGGTAGGAATAATGAATACAAGATTTAGAAAGCCAGAACAAACTTGTCAACCTTACCATTTTGGTGATAGTGCATCGAAAAAAACTTGTTTGTGGTTAAAGAACCTTCCGCCGCTAGAATACACAGAAGTTGTTGATCCAGGTGAATATATTGAATTTAGCAGTGGTAGAAGACTCGCAAAATGGTATTCTGATGGATTGACAAAAACAAAAACAGCTGAAGAGCGAAGAACTTGGAGAAGTAAAACATTTCCAGGGTTTGCTAGAGCTATTGCTGAACAATGGAGTAACTATGTTATTGGTGAACTAAATGAAAATACGGAGGAAATATAAATGAATATTTATTTAAGAAATGTTGATAAACAGTGTATTGATAAACAAATAAGTATAACTAAAGAAGTTCTAAATGATTTTTTTTATGGACGCACTGATGGCGAAACGGTTGAAATGAAAGGTAAGACTAGTGGAACTACTGAAGAAGTGAGTTTTTTATTATCTACGGATCCGCGTTTAGGTGGTGGTATTAAAACGATAATAAAGGCTGAAGGTGGTATGATTGAAAATAATATATTACTTTTTACGAAAGGGAAATCTAATTACATTATAGATGTGATAAAGCCGGGGGATACAAGATACGATACATTTAGAGCACTATTAGATAGCGAACGACATTTAACAGTGAATGTAGATGTTATAGAAGACCAAGAAACTAATGAGATAGAGAATATAGAAGAGAATAACGAAGAAATTAAGTATGTAACTGGACTAAAATCTGATTTTTCTAGAAATCGTATACTTTTTGGAGCACCTGGTACAGGTAAGAGTTTTAAATTAAATGAAGATAAAGATACATTGCTTGGAAAAGGTAGTAATGATTTTGAACGTGTAACTTTTCATCCAGACTATTCTTATGCACATTTTGTAGGAACGTATAAACCAGTTCCGACAAAAGATGATAAAGGTAATGACATAATTACGTATAAATATGTTCCTGGACCATTTATGCGAACTTTAGTTAAAGCTTTAGAAAGTGGTAGAACTAATAATCCTAGTCCGTTTTTATTAGTAATTGAGGAAATAAATAGAGCAAGTGTAGCAGCGGTTTTTGGTGAAGTTTTTCAATTACTTGACCGTAATAGTGAAAATGTCAGTGAATATGATATTCAGGCATCAGAAGATGTGAAAAAATATCTATCTGACGAGTTAAAATGTGATATTAAAGAATTTGATAAAATTAAAATGCCAGACAATATGTTTATTTGGGCAACAATGAATAGTGCGGATCAAGGTGTATTTCCTATGGATACAGCTTTTAAACGTAGATGGGATTTTACATATATAGGAATTAATAATAACGAAATTAAGGTTAAAGACAAAAAATTTATCATAGGCAAAGGTGCAAATGCACATGAAATAGATTGGAATGAATTACGTAAATCAATAAATAATGAATTATTAACTTACAAAGTTAATGAAGATAAATTAATGGGCCCGTATTTTATTTCAAAAAATATTTTAGAATCTGGAAACAACAAGGATTTTGTAGATACGTTTAAAAATAAAGTAATAATGTATCTTTTTGATGATGCTGCTAAGCCAAAGCGTTCTGACCTATTTTCAGGGTGTGATAAAGAAAATTTCATATATTCTGCAATATGCGAAGAATTTGATAAATTTGGTGTAAGTATTTTTAATAGCAATATAACAAGCAGAATAATAAACGATCCAAGTGAGGAATAAAAATGGTTTCGGTATATATACAAGAACTAGAAGAATATACGTTTGATATTCTTGCAGAAAAACTAGGTTGTTTAAAGAATGAAGATCATGCTATCAAAATTATTTCTATGCTTAGTCATCATAAAGTCTTGAAATTGATAGATAAAAAAAAGCTAGATAGCGATTTATCCGAACTTAACAATGAAAGTGTTTCTACAATGGATCTTAAAATAAAGAAAAATGATTATTTTTATGTATTTCCAATTGTTGGTGTAATAACCGTTCTCGATATTGTTTTAAAATGTTACCCGAAATATATATCAACGAATAAATTAAATGATGATGATTTTAAAAAAGTTTTAAAAGTTGTTAAAAAATACAAAAACTCAAAAAAACAAGTAATTAATATGAATAATGTAGAGGAAGATAGTGAGAATGTTAACCTTTTAGCTACTATACTTTTTTTCTTAAATGATTATTATGAGAATGGTATATATATAAATACACAAGATATAATTGAGATTAATGGTTCAGGTGATATTTTGTGGGATAAAACAATTAATGAAACATTTACTTTAATAAGTAATAATAGGCCATACTATCCAAATTTACTGACAAGAAAACGTGTAAATGATGAATATGATTATTTTAAACGCTTGCATGAATGTATTCTAACTGAATGTTCGTTGAAATTGGAAAAAGCAGGTTTAGATGTGTTATTTGATATTATGGGTGTGAATTCTTCTGACGAAAATCAGATTGATTTAAATGAG
>JBKEBJ010000231.1:0-6725 GCA_047973105.1 Coprobacillaceae bacterium
TAGCTGATAAAAAAATATTATTAAACCCTATAAAGAAACAGAAAAAATTGCATCAGGGATATTTATATCTATTACTTAGTTCTATAGTGATTCTGGTTATCGGTATTTTCCTTGATTCCTATAACCAAAAAGAGATTCCTTTAGATAATACATTTCCAACATTATCAGACTTTGGATTTAAAAAGGATTCTGATATATATGATGTTATGAATGTTAAAGAAAGCTTCTTAATCCCCTATTCATATTCTTATATTGAACAAAGTGGTGAAGTTAGTGATGAAGATTATGGCAATTTATTAAGTATTCGTTACTATGAATTAAAAGATGAAAATACAACTAATTCTTTTGTAAGTAATATTATTGATTATCCAGAATTAATGAACGCTAAAGAAATTGTTTCTATTAATAAAGATAATACTGTATATTTGGCGTATTCAAAAACTGAGAATATAGCAGATACTATGATACTTACAAAAGATCAAAAGATTGTTATTATCGCTACATCATTTGATTTATCTAATCCAGAATATCAAGAAATCATATATCAATATTATCAACCTTAAAAACAAATAGAACGAATCTATTTGTTTTTTTATTAAATGTAAATAATCGTAGCCTGCATGTAAACTAAGGTTGCTAGACATAATTATCAATCTATTTTACTCTAGAAATAAGAGGAGGAATCATTATGATTGCAGAAAATATAAGACTATTAAGAAAAAAGGAAAATGTGACTCAGGAACAATTAGGAAGCATAATTCATGTTTCTAGACAAACAATTACAAAATGGGAAAATGGATTATCTACTCCTGATGCAGATAATTTGAAAAGACTTAGTGAAGTATTTAATGTTAGTTTAGATGCCTTAGTAGGAAGAGATTGTACCAACGAAGCTAATGCATTATCTAATAAATTAAATATCATCTCATACACATTAACAACTATTGGTATAGGCATTTTTGTCTTTCTAATTATTGTTCCCTACATTGATGCTATTCCAGATCGAATTTTTATTGGTTTTTTATGTTTACTATTTTTATCTTCTTTAGGATTAGTAATTAAAGACACTGTATTACGAAAAAAATATAAACAAGTTGGAGATACTTTTAAACTTCGTGAAATTATTGCTTCATCATTACCTAAAGATATACTTGGCAATCCCATTAATATTGAAAATACTAAAGAAGGTAAAAAAGATAGAAATCAGTATTGCTTTTTTACAGCACTTACCTTTTCAAGTTTAATGACTATATTTGATATTATATACAATTTTTATGGAAGTAAATTTAAGACTACAAATGGAGAGGTTATTATTCAATTTGTTACCTTTCTAATTGTGTCTTATTTGATAGATAAAATATATATTTCTCATCAAATAAAAAAATATCACGAATCTTAATAAAAAACTGTTGTAACTAATGATTCACATTAGAAAGCAACAGTTTTAATATTACATTTTGTGTAAGATTTTAATTACTTCTTCAATTTTTTTATCAGCATCTTGCATCATTACTGCATCCTTAACACAATGTGTTAAATGATTTGATAAGACTTCTTGATTAGCATTTTTAATTAATGATTGTACAGCTAATAATTGATTAGCAATATCAATACAATAGCGATCATCTTCAATCATTTTTATAATTGCATCGATTTGTCCTTTTGCAGTTTTTAAGCGTAACAAGACTTTATCATTAGACATTTTTAATTCCTACTACTTCATATCCAGCATTTTCCACTGTACTTTTTAATACATCATCCGATATTGTAGTTTCAACAACCACTTTTTTAGCATCCAAATTAACAGTAGCTGATGTTCCGTTCAATTTTGATAATGCATCTTCTACTCTTTTACTACAATGCGCACATGACATTCCTTCAATCATAATTTCTTTTTTCATCTTTTTAATCTCCTTATTGTGTAGTACTTTAAAATTTCTTAAGCGTAGTGCATTTGATACTACGCAAACAGACGACAATGACATCGCTGCAGCTGCAAACATAGCATCTAAACGAAGATTAAATGCATAGTAGAACACACCGGCTGCAATGGGGATACCAATACAGTTATATATAAATGCCCAGAAAAGATTTTGTTTAATATTACGAACCGTTTGTTTAGACAAACGGATCGAAGTAATAATATCGCGCAAATCATCTTTCATTAATATAACATCCGCAGAATCGATTGCAATATCATTTCCTGCCCCTACTGCCAATCCAACATCACTACGAACTAAAGCTGGTGCATCATTAATTCCATCTCCTACCATTAATACATGGTATCCTTCAGCTTGTAGCTTTTTCACTTCGTTTTCTTTATCTTCTGGCAATACTTCTGCAATAACAGCATCTAATTGTAATGTTTTATTTAATGCATTAGCTGCACGTCTACTATCACCAGTTAACATCATTACTTTAATTCCCATATCTTTTAACATTTGAATAGCTTCTATACTTGTTTCTTTAATCGCATCATATATTCCAATAACGCCTAACAATTGGTTTTCATCTGCGACAAATACACAGGTTTTTCCAGCATCCATTAATTGTTGATATTTTTCTTCAAAACTAGAAATATTAATGCCTTGTTTTTTCATCAATGTATGATTCCCGACAATATACGTATTATCATCAATACGTCCTTGTAAACCTAATCCACTCAACGATTTGAATTCTGATACTTCCAATAAATCTATATTGTTTTGTTCAGCTTTTTCTAGAAAAGCATTGGCTAAAATATGACTAGAACCTTTTTCTAAGGATGCTACTTTTTGAATTAAAGCGTCAGCATCAATTCCTTCTGTATAAATATCACTAACTTCTGCTTTACCTTTAGTAATTGTTCCAGTTTTATCTAATACCACAACATCAATATTGCGTTCATTTTCTAAAACGCTAGCACTTTTTAGTAAAATACCATTTTTGGCACCTACCCCAGTAGCTACCATAATTGCGACAGGTGTCGCTAATCCAAGAGCACAAGGACAAGAAATAACCAATACAGCAATAGCATTAGAAAGCGCAAAACTGAAAGGTTCTCCTAAAGCCAACCAAGCAATTAAAGTGATTATTGATATCACAATAACTGTTGGTACAAACCACCCAACCACTTTATCAACTATGCTTGTAATTGGTGCTTTAGAACTCGAAGCTTCTTCTACTAAAGCAATAATTTTCGCTAATGTACTGTTTTCTACTGTACGAGAAACTTCAAATACAAAACTACCTTGTAAATTATATGTTCCTCCAATAACTTTACCTTTTTCTTCTTTTTCAATTGGTAAACTTTCACCAGTTATCATTGCTTCATCTACGCTACTTTGTCCTGAAACAATAATGCCATCAACAGGAATAGTAGAGTTCGCTTTCACAAGAACTTTATCTCCTAATACTAATTCTTCTACAGGAACAACTTTTTCTTCCCCATCATTAATTAAAATAGCTGTTTTTGGAGCCAAATCTAATAATTTAGAAATCGCATCCGTTGTTTTTTGTTTAGATTTTGATTCTAGATATTTACCAAAACTAATAAAAACAACAATTGTTGCTGCTGATTCAAAATATATACTATGCATCATGTGTGATGCCATATTTGAATCCATAATAATTAAAATTGTCGAATATATACTATATATAATGGAAGTTCCTCCACCCAATGCAATTAAAGAATCCATATTTGGTTTTCCGCGGAATAACATCTTGAATCCATTAATAAAGTAATTTCGATGAATATACGTAATAGGAATTAAAAGAAGTATTTGTATTCCAATATTTAATAATATATTATCTCGAACAATACTTGGAATTGGATAGGCAACCATATTAGACATTGATACATACATCATTATAGCAAGTAATACAAAAGAAATAATAACTTCTTTTTTCTTATTGACTAAATCATTCACTGCCATCCCTGCTTGATCTCCAGCAATGCTTGCATCATATCCTTCATCTTGTACAGCTTTAATAATCTTTGTTGTATTTACAAGTGTATCATCAAATGTAACTTGCATGGAATTTGTTAATAAGTTTACATCTACTTCATTAACTCCTACAACCTTTTCTACACCTTTTGTTACATGCATTTCACAAGCACTACAGGTCATACCTTTGACATTAAATTTTTGTTTCATCACTCACACCTCCACCCCTACCTAGGGGGTACGGTATTAGTATATCATGTTTTATTATAAATGCAACTAATATACAAAAAAAGCCATTTCTGGCTTCTTATTTATATACAACTATGTCTTCCACTGTCTTTCTTTTTGGAGCCTCTGGAGCTATATCTGGATATCCCACTGCTATTATTGAAACTATTTCTTGTTCTTTAGGTATTTCTAAAACATCATGAATTTTTTCAGCATCACGAATTCCCATAACCAATGTTCCTAATCCTAAGTCTGTTGCTTTTAAAAGAAGATTTTGACTATGCAATCCTAAATCATATGCGCCCCAATGATTTCCTAATTCATTACTTGCTTCCCCATTTCTTTCATAACCAGAACGGTTTTTAATAAATGTTGTAACAATTAATACAGGTGCATCCTTACAATTATTCGCATTAAATTCTGGTAAACAATCACTTTTCACCTCAGCTAGCATTTCTTCACTTTCAACAATATAGTATCTAGCAGTTTGACTATTTTTCCACGTTGGAGCCATAATCGCACTTTGAATTAATTGTTCAATAACATTACGTTCTACCTTTTGATTTTTATACTTACGAATACTCCTTCTTGAAGTAATAACATTGTCTAAATTCATTTTAATACCCTCCTATAATTACCATTCTACTATATGAATGATATGTTCACAATAAAAGTTACAATATATTATCCTTTATAACTTTAGTAAAGATATCTTCATAACTCTTTCCCCTAGAAGACGATTCTGCTTGAATCACGACTATTATATCACCTTTTAACGAAACAATGATATTTTGTCCACCAAAACCACGGCATGCATAATAATCAGAAAATAGCCATAATAGATACCCGTACTCTTTATGCATATCATTAGACTTTACCCGTTTCATATACGAACTCGAAATAACCTGTGTATTTAAATACTTTCCATTATTTTTTAATAACAAACCAATTTTTAATAAATCTCGCGTTGATAAATCAACTTGATTATTAGTAGTATAAATATGATTATATGTAACTCCACAAGCAGTTATTGGCCATTCTTGACATGTTATTTCTAAAGGCTTTAACAGGTGTTGTTTACAAAAATCATATGTATTTTTCTTTGAGACTTTAGAAATAATAGCTGATAATAGTATAACATCCCATTCTTTATATTGAAATCTAGTTCCTGGCATATCTTTCATAGCAATATCTGATATATATGTTATCCAATTGTCTGATTGGCGAATCTGCTCTAACATGGGACAATGGTAATGAATACCACTATTCCAATAAATTCCAGATGTCATAGTTAACAAATTTTCTATAGTAATCATTCTATGATATGGATGTGTCAATTGGTTAAAAGCATCTAAATATTTACAAATCGGATCTCCTAATTGTAATAGCTTCTGATCAACGCATATACCAATAGCCAATGATATAATACTCTTCCAAATAGAGAAAATAGGATGCTTTGTGTTTTCATCATAAGAATGATAGTAGTTTTCTACTAGAACATTATTTTTATGATAAACTAAAACACTATTAATTAATCGATAGCGATGTTCCTTAATATAGGTATCAATATCCTTACCTAATCTCTCATTCATAACAAATACCCTCCAATAATAGAGTTTTTATTATTCTTTAATTGTTTTGGATTTCCTTGGGCAATTATCATTCCTCCATCTCTTCCGCCACCAGGCCCTAATTCAATAATATAGTCACAATTAGATAATATGATAGGATCATGTTCAATGATAATAACGCTATTGCCTTGTGCTTCTAAACTCTGAATCACTTCCAATAATTTTAAACTATCATAATAAGACAATCCAGTTGTTGGTTCATCAAAAAGATATAAAGTATGTTCATTTTTTTTATTGCGTTTTCCTTTAACTAATTCTTTTGCTAGCTTAATTCTTTGACTTTCCCCACCAGAAATAGTAGGTGTCTTTTGCCCTAATTGGATATATCCCATTCCAACTTCTTGTAAAGTTTCTAACATCATAGCGATAGTGTCATCTTTATTCACAAAAAAATCATATGCTTCATCCACTGTCATTTCTAGTACCTCACAAATATTCTTATTATCCAAAAAGATTTCTAATGATTGTTCCTTAAACCCTGTTCCTTTGCAATCATTGCATGTAATATCAATAAAATTACCATAGCCAACATAATAATGAACAGTACCTGTACCTTTACATCTTTGACACCCACCTTTAGAATTTATTGAAAACTCCCCTATATTCATTCCTCTTTCTTTTGCATCCTTTGTTTTAGAAAACAATTCTCGAATACAATCATATATTCCTGTATAAGTAGCAGGACAGGAGGTTTTACTTCTTCCAATAGGTTTTTGATCAACAACAATTCAATGATGTATTTGTTCTATTCCTTCTATAATTACTTTCTGATTTTGCATTTTTATTTCATCATCATTATTATTACATTTATGCTTTAATACATTAGATATATTAGGGATTAATGTGTCATTAATTAAACTTGATTTTCCACTTCCTGATACCCCTGCAATTCCTAACATCATATGCAGGGGTAAATCTACTTCTATATTCTTTAAATTAT
>JBKEBJ010000090.1:0-2663 GCA_047973105.1 Coprobacillaceae bacterium
GCACCTAAATTTAAAGCAGCAAAAGCTTTAAAAGAAGCAGTTAAGTAGTAGCGTTAAATAATAAAAGAAAAATAGTTATCAAAAGACCAATAGGGGGTACATGATAACTATTTTTTATTACCTCCTTTTTAAAATACATAATATACATTACTTCGCATAATGTATATTATGTATTTTTTTATTGTATATAAATATAGCGGATATAGCCTTATACTAATATGTTTTATGAATTCTTATAATGAATCACTCTTCACCTCCAACTAAATACTTTTAAAGATAACAATACGTGCATAAATTGTTTTAAATATTCATATATATATAGTTATCTCTGTCACTATGATATTTTTATAGATCTTTTCTATTTCTGGTTTTATTGGTCGACTTAAAGTTTTATGCTTCATTTTGTATTATTAGGCATTAATCATTACTGTTCTCGTGCTTTGACGTATATAATTGTACAAGTTAAAGTCTTTCACGACCTCTGAGAGCATGTGTTTTACTAATAAAAACCAAAATTTGTATAGTTTATCCTTAAATTATTATCTTTTTGACCGAATTATAAATAATGATGTTTTTATTCATTTTCAATCTATGCTTACAATAAAGTTGCTTTTAGATATTACAATACAATATATTGATTATAATACCATACATAAAATGTGAAAATGAATCTGGTTATTATATTTTCATCACAAATATATATACTACTATAACATAATTGGATGATTTTGCTAAAGTTATATTAACTTAGCTCATTAATATTTGTATGCAGGTTGTTAAAAGATGCGGTAATACCCTACTAATAACTGTCAAAAGAAAAAAAGTAAATCGATTAACAATTAATTTAATCTCTATAGTTTAACTAGTAAATTATGATTTCTTATCCTTCTTCCCTCTTGGATGAGCTTGTAAATAAGCGTCTTTTAATCTTGATGTTTGAACATGTGTGTATATTTGGGTAGTTGCAATATCACTATGCCCCAATAACTCTTGTACACTCCGCAAATCAGCTCCTCCATTCAACAAATGTGTTGCAAAGCTATGACGAAAACTATGAGCGGATATTTTATTGTTCAAATCAAGCTCTTGTAGTTTTTCTTTTATTAACTTATGTACATATTGGCGATTATGTTTGTTTCCCAAATGATTACAAAGACAAATGGTAATTTTTTCTTATTCCATTCTACACGTATTGTATTAATATTTGTTTCTAAGTAATACTTTGCTGTATCATTAATAGGAACCATTCTTTCTTTTGAGCCTTTTCCGATACAGCATATAAACCCTTGTTGTAAATGTAGTTGGTTTACTTTAATCTCACATACTTCACTAATACGTAGACCGCATCCATACATAAGTTCAATAATACAGTGATTATACATTCCAACAGAATCTTGGTCATCAAATGCACCTAAAAATTGTTCAATATCACTTTCATTCATGAAAATAGGTAATTTTTTTCCTTTTTTGCTCAATTTAAGAAACAGTGCAGGATTTGCTATAGTTGGATAATTATAAGTTGTGTAGTAATGAAAATTACGAATTGAAACAACCATTCGATTAATTGAATTCGTTTTTTTAGTTGATGATTGTTGTAAAATGAAAGATTCAATTATTGCATAATCAATCTTTTCCAAATCTTCAATTTTTTGTGTACTTAAAAATGACTCATATTGTAATAAATCATTTTTATAGTTTTCAATTGTTGTTAATGCTTTTTGATCAATTACACTAATATAGTGAATATAGTTTTCAATTCCTTCTTTAATTTTCATTTTACACCTACACCTAATATATCATTTTTTGTTTTTATCTAATAGTGAGGAAGCATAAACCAATGGTTTGCCTGAAATCTCTTTATTTAATTCCTCTAGAACATTTACTTTTTCTTCCTTATTAACTACAAACAAAGATAACTGATCAATTCTTTGACTATCTGATTGCAAACTTCCTAAACCAATTCCTAAGTGTCGAATTGGTAATTCTTCAGCATGTTCATCAAATAAAGATATCGCGTTTTCATAAAGTTTGTTTTGATCATTTGTGTAACCATCAATATTTACAGAGCGAACCACAGTTCGAAAATCATGATAACGAATAGATAGTGAGATCAATTTACCACTGACACTTTTACTTTTTGCTCGACCTGATAAACTTTGCGCTAATCTTTTAAGAATTTGGGCAATTTCCGCATAATCTTCCACATCATGATTAATGGTTGTAGATTGTGAAATAGATTGTACAGTGTGAGAGAAATTAATTTCATTGCTGCTATTCCCTTGTATTTGTTGAAGAATTTGATATGTTTGTTTTCCTAAATAATGATGTACAGCAGCTTGGTTTTCTGACTTTAACAAGTCCCCTATCGTCTCTACGCCATTTTTCACTAAGAGTGGTGCTGTTTTTTTACCAATACCCAGCATATCTCTGATTGGTAATGGCCATAATTTATCTTCTACCTCTTGTTTTCGAATGACATAAATTCCCATTGGTTTGTAGCGGTCAGAAGCCATTTTAGCTAAAAATTTTGTTGGTGCAATACCAATACTACATTTCAATTTTAATTCTTCTTTTAATTTTTGTTGAATTTCCCAAGCTAAATCCAAAGGTCGCTTGTAATTCTTAATTTGCTCACTCATATCCACATAACACTCATCAATACT
>JBKEBJ010000345.1:0-4508 GCA_047973105.1 Coprobacillaceae bacterium
CAATATCTACATTATCAAAACCTTTTTTATAAGCTTCAACAATAAAGTCTTTTAAATATAAAATACCTATAATATTATCTATATCATCTCTATATACTGGAATACGAGAATGTCTTACTAATAATAATTCTTCTATATATGTTGATAATGGTTCATTGATATCTATACAATATACATCTTTTCTTGAAGTCATTGCTTCACGTGCCAAAGTGTCATCAAATTCAAAGATAGACTCAATTAAATCTTGTTCATATTCATCAAACACACCAGTTTCTTTTCCGACTTGTAACATAGATTTTATTTCTTCCTCGGAAACTTGTTCTTCTAATTTTTCATTATGCATACCTAATATTTTCAATATTAAGTTAGTTGAGAAAGATAAAAATTTTACAAACGGTGCTGAGAATTTAGAAACAAAAAGAATCGGATTCACAACAAATAAACTAATACTATTCGCTTTTTGTAGTGCTATTCTTTTAGGTACTAATTCTCCAAATACTAATGTAAAATAAGAAAGAATAATCGTTATTACTACAACTGCTATTTCATTACTATAGGGTATATTTAATTTTACTAATACACCACCTAGTCGTGCAGAAAGACTTGTCGCTGCAAAAGCAGACGCAAAATACCCAGCTAAAGTAATCGCAACTTGAATCGTTGATAAAAACTTAGTTGGTTCTTCTAACAACTTTAAAATTGTTTTGGCTTTCTTATTCCCTTCTTCGGCTAAAGCCTTCATTTTATTTTTATTAACGGATACAATCGCCATTTCTGCACAAGCAAAAAAAGCATTTATTCCTGTTAATAATACTAATACTAATAACTGAACAAAAATATTCAGCTCACCTGCATCCACAAAATCACCTCTTGTCTTTAATTATAGAGTTATTACCTATAAAACACAATAAACATTACGTTAAAAATGTTAATTTTATGTTAAGTATTCACCACTTCCTCTTATTATACGCAATTAGTAAGCTATGTATACAAAACTTATTAACCATTACATAACAAAAATAGGATTCTTGAAATCGTATCAAGAACCCTATTTTTTATACTTATTTTTCTATGTTTTCTTTTTTCTTTTTAAGAATTATTGTTAGACCACTAAGAATCGATAGAGTTAACGTTACATATAATAGCGTTGCATTTGTTTCGTCTCCAGTACTTATGTTATTGCCACTAACTGTTGTTCCCCCATTTACTTCTGGTTTTGTTGAAGGCGTATTTGTTGTTGGCGGCGTTGTGACAACATTTACTGTTAATGGTGTACTTACTTTTGCACCACTTATGAATTCTATTTCTACATTATAAGTGCCATTGGCTACTGTTTTTAAATATCCTTCTTGTAGTGTAATTACTGTACTTCCACTTATTACTGTATACTTATCATTTCCTAGTTCTACTCCATCTACATATACTTTTGAGAATTTTTCTACTGGTGCATCAATTATCGTCGCTACTACTTCCGTTCCAGTATATGTTGGGAATCCACTCAATACAATGAAATTCTTTTCATCTAATTGTTTTTGTGCTTCTTCTAACTTATCTTTTAATTCTTCTTTTAAACCACTTTCTGGTAAACCATTTACTAAATCATATCCATCATTTATATCTTGTTGTGTTACATCATCTTTAATACTTCCATTTTCATTAAATAAATCGTCAATTGGTAAATATTTTACTGTATTGTCTTCTGGATTATACACAATATTCCCTGGATATGTGATATCTGTTCCATTGTCACTGACAATACTTCCTTCTGGTAATACTATCTTTCCTTCTGCATCAGGTAACGCTATACTCCCTGTTTTATCTGCTGGTACTGTAATTGTTCTATCATCAGAAGTAATATTTCCTTCTGAATCCATAGTTCCTTCTCCAGTTACATACGTTTTATCACCTGCATCATTTGTGATAACTGTACCTTCTGAAATGTTTGATTCACTTCCTACTGTTGAAATTGTTGCCCCACCTTTTCCAGGTGTAACAACAGTTGTTACATCACCAATATTTCCTGTACTAATTCCAGTATCGGAATCATATGTTGCTGTATTTTTTTCAAATTGATAACTATCATTTGTAGTAATCACACCATCTTTAATAGATACACTCCCACTAAATACGAATGTTCCTTCTGGTGTAAGAATTGTTCCTCCAGTTGGTAAAGTGATTGTTCCATCACTTGCAATATTTGAAGCAGTTGCTCCAACAACTAAATTACCCTCATCATCTATTACTCCACCTTCTGGTAGAGAAATCAATACTGTATCTATTGCCCCTTGAACACGTTCACCAAGTGGTATATGGAATTTATATTGTACTCCCATACTTGGAGCAACTACATAAAAACCAGTTGTTGCATCTCGAGTTAACGCTCCTGTTGTATTATATAAACGAATCATATATCTGTCTTCCCAATCACGACTACCTGAGATTTGAAGTCCACTAATTATACTTAAATCCCCACCTGTAGATTTAGTGACTGATACTGTTGTTAGTGCCGTAAAGCCTGTTAAATCTAAACTCGGAATATTCGTATTACGAAAATGTAAAGTTTTTAATTTAGTTTTTGATACATTTGAAATATTTAACTCACTAATTGGATTTTCATGTATGTTTAAAGTTTCAAGAATATCTAACATAGAAACGTCTAAACTAGTAAGTTGATTATTTGATACTTGTAATGATGTTAATCCTGATAAAGACGATACATCTAAACTTGTAATTTTATTATTATGTGCAAGTAAGCTAACCAAATTTGTTCCTGCCACATTTAATTCTGTAATTTCATTATTTATACATGTTAAGTATGTCAAATTAGAAAGTCCTGATACATCTAATTTTGTAATTTTCTTTCCAGTACAACCTAATGAGTATAAATTAGTGAAATACTTAATTCCCTCTAATGACTGAATTTCATTCAATCCTGATATTGAAGCAACTGTTCTTGTTGTAATTGCATTAATATTTGTAGCATTCAATACTGTGTTTTCATCATAGACAGTTAATCCTAATACGGTTTCTGCAACCCATGAACGAAAATAAGAATCTGGAAATGCAGCTCCTAAAGTTGATACGCCTGCAACTAAAGTATCTGTTGCGTAAACTGAGGTATTAAGTGTTTTAGGTACAACTATTGTTTGTTCAGTCGTTACTTCATTCACTTCTTCTGACTCTATTGTATTTACTTCTATTTCAGAAGTTTCTTTTGTTTCTATAACTTCAGCAATGTCTTCCTCTTTTATTTCTTCTATCTCATTCGCATTTATTATTGTTGGTGTAGTTACTCCGATTATCAATCCCCCAACTAATAAACTCATTAATGTTTTATTCTTTTTCATTTTATCCTCCATATTTCTACTGCTTAATATACGTTAATTTTTATACTCATAGCTATTTAAAGTTTAAATCATAGGAAATAAAGTAACCATCATGATGAAATAATGTTATTTTTACTAACCCTGTGAATTTTCCATATACTTTTAAATCTTTAGGTATAATATATTCTTTCCCTTGGTATTCAACATATGATTTTTGATAGTCTATTTGAGACTTTTCATCATTTACAATTAATAATAAATATTCTTTTTCATTGAATACTTCCACTAATTCAGGTGCATATATATCCATGTTATTGATTTTGAAAGATGTCTCATATTCATTTGTAACAATAGTATATATTCCATTTTCTTTTACTTGTACAAGTATATCTTTTTCATTTCTTTCAAAAGATAATTCTTCATTATTAAATAGGATTTTAATATCTTTATTACTAACATCTTTCTTTAGTTTTATCATTACTTCTACTTTAGTTCTCATCGGAAATTTGAGATATGTAATATCTGTTATATAGGGATTTCCTAACACTTTCTTATACATTTCTAAATCATCTATAATAGAAATATCTCTATCTGTTTCGCTACCTTTATCAATACCATTGTTTAGTAATGTGCTAGTAGCTATAATTGCAACAACACTGATGCTTACTATAACGACTGTTATCATTAATTTACTAGTTAGTAATTGTATAAAACTATTTATAAAGGATGTATTGCTTAATCCATATTGACCTTTATCAAAACGTAAATCTTGCTTACTAACAAGTGCTTCACAATGTTCATTAAGAATAAATCCAAGTATAGAAAATATTGAAGCACTATATAGCTCTATATGATGTTCTTCTTGATACTCTTTTACTTGTAATTCTAAATTCTTTCTACCTGAATGTAGTCTAGACCTAATTGATCCTTCATTATAATCTAGAATATCCGCAATTTCTTTAATCTTAAATTCTTCAAGATAAAAAAGAATAATTACTTCTTTTTGTCTTCTTGGCAGGTTTTCTATAAAACTCATAATTAATTCTTTTATTTCTTTTGAAATATAAGCTTCTTTTGGAAGATTATCACTTCTTTCTTCTTCAATATTCATTTCAAAATCTTCATCAAAATCATTATTAAATAAAAACTCAGACACATACTTTTTATTTCTTCTAAGATGCG
>JBKEBJ010000003.1:0-6559 GCA_047973105.1 Coprobacillaceae bacterium
AGAAATTGAATATGTAACATTGAATAATGGTGTGAAAATGCCAAAAGCATGATTTGGAGTATTTCAAATTAAAGATCAAGAAGTGTGCGAAAAAGTATTCTTAGATGCTATAGATGTAGGATATCGTTTGATTGATACAGCACAATCGTATGGAAATGAAGTAGCAGTTGGTAATGTAATTAAGAAAACCAAGGTACCAAGAGAAGATTTGTTTATTACAACGAAGGTATGGGTTTCAAATTATGGATATGATAAAGCTAAAGCAGCAGTGGAAGATTCATTACAAAAGATGCAATTAGAATATCTTGATTTAGTGTTATTGCATCAACCATTTAATGATTATTATGGTGCATATCAAGCATTAGTTGATTTATATAAAGCAGGGAAAATAAAAGCCATTGGAGTAAGTAATTTCTATCCAGATCGTTTAGTAGATTTAGCGATTTTTAGTAATTTGAACCCAGCTATTAACCAAGTAGAAGTCAACATATTTCATCAACAATTAGAAGCACAGCAATACAATGAAAAATATGGTGTACAAATGCAAGCTTGGGCTCCTTTTGCAGAAGGAAAGAATAACATGTTCTCTAATCCAGACCTAGAAGCAATAGGGGATAAATATGGTAAGAGTATTGCACAAGTAATATTGAGATGGTTAGTGCAAAGAAATATTGTTCCTTTATCTAAATCTGTAAGTAAAGAAAGAATGCAAGAAAATATAAATATTTTTGATTTTGAATTAAGTGATGAGGATATGCAAATTATTACTTCATTAGATCAAAAAGAAAGTTCTTTCTTTAGTCATTATGATCCATCAACAGTAGAAATGATGGCAGGATTAAATAGATAAATCACATATAAAGGCAAATGTTAAAATATTCTAAGTCTACATTTGTCTTTATTTATACTATTTATCATTAATGTAGGAGGTATTATGAAGAAACAATTACTTCTTATGATATGTATGGTGCTCCTAGTAGGATGTTCATATCAAGACGTAGCTATAAAAGAGGAAGGAGAGAAAACAAAGGTGAGTGAAAAGTTACAAACTGTAAATGAAAATACAACAGTACAAGAGATTATAAATCATCCGCTATTTGAAGGATATGGTCAGTTTCTTTTTCCTACTGGTTTTAATAAACCGAGCAGTAGTATGACTATTGATAACATTGATTCTCTATTGCCTTATCATAGTAACATCAAAACGGAAACAACAATTGAAGTCATTAACTATATGTTAGATAAAGTTAATAGAAACCAAACTTTTTTTTATGATATATATTCTGATGAGGAAAAACAAAGAGATTCAACTAAAGAGAATACAGGACTTTTTTTCTTTAAAGGAAATACTGATGCACCATTAGCGATTATTAATGCTGGTGGTGGATTTGCCTATGTTGGCTCTATTCATGAAAGTTTTCCTCATGCATTGGAACTGAGTAAACTAGGATATAATGCCTTTGCTTTGCAATATCGTACAGATAGTGCAGATACTGCATGTGAAGACTTAGCGACGGCCATTGCTTTTATCCATGAGCATGCAGAAGAATTAGAAATTGATGTTGAAAACTACTCTATTTGGGGTGGATCTGCTGGAGCTAGGATAACAGCATATCTTGGATCTTATGGTACAGAAGCCTTTATTCAAAAAGCATATCCATCACCTGCCGCTATTATTATGCAATATACAGGGCATAGTGATTTTACAGAAAATGACCCACCAACGTATGCATGTGTAGGTGATCGTGATGGTATTGCTAATTGGCAAGTAATGAGACAACGAATTAACAACTTACAAAGCCTAGGTATTGATACAGAATTCCAATTGTTTTCCTCAATAGGACATGGATTCGGATTAGGAATAGGAACTTCAGCTGAAGGTTGGATAGAACAAGCAATTTTATTTTGGGAAAAACAAAGACAATAAACTAAGTAATATTTATATTTGTTACAAGAAACATAAAATACTATTAGAACACTTATAAAGGAGAAAAACATGAAAAATATATTATTTATTAATACCAGTCCTAATAGGGCAGGAAATACTAATAGAATTGGGGAAAATGCATTACAAGACAAGAACTATGATGTGTTACATCTAGCAGATTATCAAATCTGTCAATATGGTGTTGTTGATGATACTGATCAAATTAATGAGGTATTAAAAACAATTGATTCATACGATACAATCATTATTGGTTCTCCTATTTATTGGTATACCATTGGTGGGATTTTAAAAACTTTTATTGATCGTTTATATTTATTACCAGAGGCTAAGGCTTTACAAGGAAAAAAATTATATGCTTTTGTACAAGGTTCATCTCCCAGTCAGGAAACAAATAATGCAGTTCAATTCTTATTTGGTAGAATGGCGAAACTTATGGATATAGAATTACAAAATGTCATTGTTGATACTTCTGATGGACAGGAAATCATTCGCAATCTAGGTGTGTAGTTATAGTTTTGTAGTAATAATTAGTGGAAAGGATGAAATATGAATGTAAGGAAAATAGTAGATGTTATCATGTTTCTTCTATTGTTATGTTTGATGGCTTTTCACCAAACAGGTAGAAACATACATGAAATTTTAGGAATGATTATGATTATATGTTTTGTTGTACATCATATTCTTAATTATCGTTGGTATAAAACTATCTTTAAAGGAAAAATGAATAGTAGAAAATTAACATATAGTATTATTAATACACTGTTATTAGTTTGTATATTTATTCTTTGCCTAAGTGGATTAACGATGTCAAGATTGTTGCCATTTCTAAATTTCATGCCTATTGCATATGCACGTTCTGTACATATGTTAACAGGATATTGGGGATTTATCATAATGGCAGTACACTTAGGTTTGCATATCCAAGTAATGTGTAGAACTATGCAAAAAAGAATAGAAAGCCAACATAATTTAATAAAAATAACAATGTATTATGGTGTACCTTTTCTACTATCTATAGTGGGAATGATAATGTTCTTAAAAAATGATTTCTTAACGTATTTACTATTAGGAATCAGATTTTCATCTTTTGAGGAAAGCACATTTATATCATTTATAATGGAGTATTTAAGTGTTTTTATTCTTTTTGTAATTATGACGCATTTTGTTTTTAGTTATTTTGTATCTACACCAAAGAAAAAGGAAAGTAACAAAAACGAATAACAAGGTTATAGAAGTAAAAAACAATGAAATGTAATTAATAAGGAAATAGAAAAGAATGATTTATCGATGGGAATCGAATTAACAATTATAGTTATGGGACATAAAAACATAAAATAAAGGAGAATTATATGAATAAGAAGAAAATTATTATTGGTATTAGTTTAGTTTTAATCATTGCAGCAGGTATTGGATTTTACTTTATTAGAAATAGTGGTGGCCCAAGCGTTGGAGTAGACGATACAATTGTTAATGAAAATAAAAAAGAAGGAGAAACTTCATTAGATAATAGTAAGGTATTGGTTGTTTATTTTTCTCATGGTGGTAATACTCAAAAATTAGCTAAAGAAGTATCTGATCAAGTAGGTGGAGACTTCAGACGAATAGAACCTATTACACCCTATCCAGAAGAAGGGGATTTATATGACTATACTGAAGCTGAACAAGACAATGATGAACGACCAGAAATGAAAGATTTAGATATTGATATGAGTCAATATGATACTGTCTTTATTGGCTATCCAATTTGGTGGTACACATACCCACAAATCATACTATCTTTCTTTGATCAATATGACTTAACTGATAAAACTATCATTCCTTTTGTAACCCATGGGGGTAGCTCTATGAGTGGAACAGAAGAAGATATGCGTGATTATTTATCAGATAAAAATATGACTGTATTGGATGGATTAGCAGTAAGTAGAAATAATATTGAAGCTGATCAAAATGAAACAGTATCAGAGTGGTTAGTAGGATTAGGATTTAAAAAATAGAAGGGAAATAAAATATAAATGAAAAAACAAAGATTAGGTAAAGATTTAGAAGTATCAGCGATTGGACTAGGATGTATGGGAATGACCCATGCATATGGAAGTCCAGCAAATAAAGAGGAAATGATCAAATTAATATCAAGTGCCGTAAGACAAGGATGTAATTTCTTCGATACTGCAGAATGTTATGTAGGTACCAATGAAGATGGAAGTATTGCTTATAATGAAGAATTAGTTGGTGAAGCGTTAGCACCTTATCGTAATCAGGTTATTATTGCAACAAAATGTGGTATTCAACATGATGAAAATAGAAACTTGATTATGGATGCTAGACCTGAAGTTATTAGAAAGTCTTTAGAAGGAAGTTTAAAAAGATTACAAACAGAGTATATCGACTTATATTACTTACATCGTATTGATCCTAAAACCCCAATTGAAACGGTTGCACAGACGATGAAAGAATTGATACAAGAAGGAAAAATTAGGTATTGGGGAATCTCAGAAGCAGATGAAGATACCATTCGAAGAGCACATGCAATTTGTCCATTAACCGCTGTTCAAAATCGATATTCTATGATGTATCGTGATTATGAATCATTATTCGATACATTAGAAGAGTTAAGTATCTCTTTTGTTGCATTTTCACCACTAGCGAATGGATTATTAAGTGGCGCTTATACGCAAAACAGTACATTTGATGAAAAGACTGATTATCGTGCTAGTATGCCCCAATTTAAAAGTGAAGCATTCGATGCAAATAAAGAATTACTAGAAATGATACAAACTATTTCTAAAGAAAAACAATGTACGCCTGCTCAAATTTCATTGGCTTGGATGATTAATAAAAAACCATATATAATCGCTATTCCAGGAACTAGGAAAGCAGATCGCTTACAGGAAAATTTAAGTGCTGGTGATATTGTTTTAAGTGATTCAGAACTAAGAAAAATAGATCAAATATTAGATAGGATACCAATGTCTGATTTGTTTGGAAGATAAAAAAAATAAATAAGAAGGGAAGAGATATGAAAAGAATTAGAATCACAGTACTAATACTTTTAATAGTATTTTGTAGTAGTGGATGTTCATTAAAAAAGAATCAAGTGAATGAAACAATTTCTAATAATATTGAACAAGGAAATTCAGAAAATAGTAAAGAGGGGGAAAATACAATGGAATCAACCTATGAGGCTCGAGATGGCATATCTGGTTTCACACTGAAATATGATGACTTACCAAGTAATTATAAGGTCTCTTCTGAGTTCTCATATGATTTCATGTATCAACGTCCTCCACTCCCCAATGTAAATCAAACAGTATTAAATTCTGTTCCGAATCCAAAACAAACAGAAGTATTCTATCTTTGGGAAGAAGATAATATGACAACAAAAACAAAAGTGACATCAAACATGACAGAGTATTATGATTCATACGATTTTAGACCTTATGTAACTGCGTTAACAGTTCCAGAAGGAGTTGAAGTGAAGGGCGCTGTGGTATTGTTGGCGGGAGGTGCTTTTCAGTTTAGAGGAGATTATACTGACACACTACCAACAGCAGTTCAATTACGTGAATATGGTTATCATTGCTTTATTGTAGATTATCGTTTACGTCCTTATACGCAAGAAGAGGGCGCTCTTGACGTGGCTAGAGCCGTTCGTTTTATTCGTAAAAATGCAGATATCTATGGGTTTGATCCAGATGATATAGCAGTTATGGGATATTCTGCAGGTGGTATTCAAGCAGGAGAATTTTTTATTAGTGCAGATGGTAATGTAACTGGAGCGTATATGGATGATGAGTATGTTCCTGATACGTTGGATGAAATCCCAGCAGCCGCTTCCGCTTGTGGTATGATTTATTCTTTTTATGGAAGACTTAGTGTGGCTTCGTTAGATATCGAACACCTCAAAGAAGCCAATCTGCCACCTACATTTTATTATTATGGTACAGAAGATCCATTTTATAATCAATTTGAATCTCAAGTTGAAATTATGGATGAAGTCGGAATAACAAGTAATACTATAGTGTTGGATGAATGGCCACATGGTTTTGGTGGGAATGGTGGCTGGGTAGCAGATTATGCAACTTGGCTTGAACAGGTATTCTTGTAAAAGGGCAGCAATCACAAGGTGAGAATAAATATTGATTTAACAATGATAGCTAGACTTCTATTACTTGTGACTTGTGATTTATTTGAATAATCCATACATGAGTAGTGACTATATTTTCAAGGTTAGCACAATTAATATAGGCATTACTTCATATTGGGGTAATGCTTTTTTATACTAAATAATAATAGAAATGGGACATATAAAAGAAGACGTAAAAAATCCTTTTATTGGTATCAAAAGGTAATGCAAACGAGTGATGAGGATTTATCATTAAATGATAGTATCAGGTATTAGATAAACAGTTCATAAACACCTAAAATAATTAATAATATACCTGATATAAGAGGAGTATACTTTCCAAATATATTAGAAAGATAACTATTTCCTATAGCGTATCCAACTTCAAACAGAACAACGCTACAAATAAATGTAAGTATTGTTGCTAATGTGACAGGTATTCCTGTAATGCTAGCACTAATACCTAAAGCAATATTATTTAAAGATAA
>JBKEBJ010000040.1:0-7687 GCA_047973105.1 Coprobacillaceae bacterium
ACATATGGTACAAAAAGATAATATTACATTAAAACTTGGTTGTGAAGCTACAACAGATATCATTGTTAATGAACATCCAGATGAAGTTTTTATCGCTGTTGGTGGAGAAAATAACATTCCAAATATTGATGGCGTTCATTTACCACATGTTCTTAATGCTTGGGAAGTGTTAAACCACGAACAAATATGTAGTGGTCAAGTCATTGTTATAGGTGGTGGTATGGTTGGTAGTGAGACAGCAGAGTTCTTAGCTGTTAGAGGTTGTAATGTAACAATAGTAGATATGATTGAAGAAGTTGCGAAAGAAGAATCAACTACTATTAAACCAACACTATTTGAAAGTTACACAAAATATAATGTTGGTATATTAACAAAAATGCAGTTACAAAAAATAACTGCTAATCATATTGAGTGTATTGATGAAAATAATGAACCAGTAACTATTCCTTGTGATTATGTTATTATGGCAGCTGGAACTAAATCTGTAGACTTTGATATATCTTCTTTAAAGGAGAATAATATTAATGTTCATGTCATTGGAGATGTTAAAAAAGTAGCAGATATTAATTCAGCCATTGAACAGGGATATTTAGTTGCAAATAATATATAAATATAAAAAATTGTACCAAATATCATATTTTCTTATATATAAGTGTTGGTTAACTATATTTTTATGTATAATAAATATATAGTACTATAGAGGAAAGAGTTAATTATACTATTAGGAGAACTTTTATAAATTCTATTTAATTTACAAAAATAACAAATATTGGTAATGTGTGATACTTTATATTTATGATTTGTAGTTATAGAATAATATAGTACATTCTCCTAGAAAGAGGGAAAGAAAATAAAAAAGAAAATGATAGCCTTATTTTTTCTATTAACAATTTTAATTTTTAATAATCTTGAATCACCTGTTTTAGCTACAAATAATAGGAATACAGAAACTATTATGTCTATTCCTGTAGGTGAAAGTGGTTGGGGGTTTCCTGTAAGAAAAGTAAGTAAAGATGGTGAAATACTTACTGGTTCTCAATTTATTGGATATCATACTGATGAGACTTTTGAATTACATGAGAGTAATCGCATGACTGACATTTTTGGTTCTGAATGGATTATAAATCCAGATAATGATTCACAAAGTCAAATAGGAAATAGTAATCTAGCAATGGTCAATATGTATTCACAACCTACACATATTGTAATTAAAGAAATAACAGCACCTGATGGATATGAATCAGAAACTGGAAAGTTATATTATTTTATTATTGGAGAACTACTTGGTGCTCAAGGTAGAAAACTACATATAGCTCCCCAATCTCAAGACGATGCATACTTTACTGATGATGGATTTTTAGTACTTGAAAATAAAAAAGACGTAGAGTCTACTCCTCCACCTATTGAAGAACCAATAGAGGTACCAAGTCAACCTGATACTGCGGAAGATGTTAATAACGAAATCACTAATCATGTAAGTCCACCGACAGCTGATAATTCAAATGCCCTGAGTTATTTGTATTTATTATTGTTAGCAAGTACAACTGTTTCATATTTAATCATAAAAAACAACAATACTATTTGAAATTAAAAATGATGTATTCTATTACTAGAATAACATCATTTTTTTAAATTAATTCATATTCTCATTTCTACGAATCCCAATAATAATAATTATGATACCTGCAACAATCATCATTACTGATAGACAACTAACATTCATTGTATCATGTGTTTTAACAACATCAGTTACTGTTGAAATTGTAGTAGCTTCACTATCCACTATAGAAGTCGATCCATTAGCTTCATTAACGCTCACTGTTATCTCTCCTAATGATTGCCCAAGCACTGTTGCATAGTATGTATGGTTCCCAACACTATCTGCAATTCCTGTATAAGTAGTTGATGTTGCTCCAGGAATGGCTATACCATCACAATACCATTGTACAGATAAATCAGTAGTATATGGAATTACAGCAGCAGCAATATCAATTCCAATTAATGTATCTGCTCCATCATCAAATCTTTCAACTTGCTTATAACTAGCTTCCGCCTTTAAGGATAGTACAATGTTTTCGCCTTTTTCTTTTTCCAACACCAATGGTGTATCACTATAATTACCTACTACTTCTGGTGCATAAATATCGACTATTCCGGCATCACTATTACAACCATTTAAAGGTAGCTGATTCCATTTATTCTTTTGCGTTACTAATGGTAGTGTTTCCGCACTTTCTAAATATACTGTTGTAATGTTGTTATTCTTAAATGCCTCACCTGCATACCATGTAATACTCTTTGGTAAAGAAATCTCTGTCAATTGATTGTTTCCAAAAGTTTGATCTCCAATAAATTCAAGATTTTTAGGAAGGGCAACTTCTGTTAAGTTATTTCCTGCAAATGCTTCCATTCCAATAGTAGTAATCGTATCAGGTAATGATAAACTTACTAATCCATACTCTCTAAAAGCAACCATCCCAATTCTTGAAATTTTATATGTAACTCCCTGATTTGTCACATGGCTTGGAATAGTAAGGGACGTTGGTCTTGGATTCCAATTAGTAAAACCAATTTGTGCTTCTCCTGGAATCCCTTCATTCTCTAATTTATAATATGTTACTCCATCTTCTTCAAATACCTGATCTGACGCTAATACTGATTCTATATTTAGAATAGCAATACTTAATAGCATTACTAAAGCGACCATTATTCTATTTATTCTTTTCATATTCCCTCTCCTCATCTCATTAATTATAACATTATTATCTATAATTGTCTGTATATTTGCAAAACAAAACCCTAGCAATAGTTAAATTACTAGGGTGTAAGATTATCCGAAGATAACCTCTTCCTTATTCCTTTAAATACACATACGTTCTTTTGGAGTTTAGTAAAGGGTACACAGGAATAAGGGGTATATAACAAAGAGAATTATTTCTCTTTATTATTTAGATTTTGCTGATGGTTGTTGTTGTGTAATACAATGAACATTACCACCACCTAATAAGATTTCACGAGCATTTTTAATACCCACTACTTTACGATCTGGGAATACTTTTTGTAAAGTATCAATTGCATTTTGATCATTCGCATCACCAAATAATGGTACTACTACTCCACCATTAGCAATATAGAAGTTTGCATAAGAAGCTGCTAAACGATTTCCTTCTTCACGTGGAAGAGTTCCATCTACTGAATCTACTCCCAAACTTTCTTCTTTAGTTATTAAAATATTACTTGGTAACATTAATTTTATAACTTCTAAGTTTCTACCTTTAGCATCTTTTTCTGTTGATAAAATTTTATATGCTTTTTGACAGATGTCATATTGTGGATCATTTTTATCTTCAGTCCATGCTAAGACAACTTTTCCTGGTGCTACATAATGCAGAATATTATCTACATGTCCATTTGTTTCATCATTATATATACCTAATGGTATCCAAATGATTTTTTCTAAATTCAAATATTCTTTTAATACAGCTTCAATTCCTTCTCTATCTAAATGTGGGTTACGACCTTCGCTGAGCAAACATTCTTCAGTTACGATTAATGTTCCTTCACCATCTACATGAATAGACCCACCTTCTAGTACAAAATTATCTAAACGATAACGTCCAACTTGTTCCATATCACACATTTTTTTAGCGATATGATCGTCTTTATCCCATGGGAAATATAGTCCATCAACAAGGCCTCCCCAAGCATTAAATGACCAATCTACACCTCGTACTTCATCACCATTGACAACGAATGTTGCTCCACAATCACGCATCCATGCATCATCATTACTCATTTCTACAACACGTATATGTTCTGGTAACATCGTTCTAGCGTTATCATATTGTGCATTACTTACTACCATTGTTACTGGTTCAAATTCTGAAATAGCTGTCGCTACTTCTGTAAATACTTTCTGTGCTGGTTTTCCACCTAAACGCCAGTTATCTGGTCTTTCAGGCCAAATCATCCAACATCCATCATGTTTTTCAAATTCACCTGGCATTCTAAACCCATCTTTTTTAGGTGTAGTATTAAATGTTTTCATCTATAAATTCTCCTTTATTCATTTTTATTTTGACGGCAAATAAATTCACCAATAATTATAAATATGATAGCACCGATAGTAATTGGTAATGTTGCTTCCAAAGTAGCACTATCAAATGATAATGGTACTGCAGTAAAGATTAATGAAACTATAATTACTAACATTGGTGCATAAGCTAATATTTTTAAGAACAAATCGCTTCCTTTAACTTTAAATGGTCTTTCTGTATTTGGATCAATTTTTCTAAGTCTTAAGAAGGCTGGGAAAATTGGAATATACGCTAATAAGAACATTACTAAGTTTAGCGCAAAGAAACTCCAGAATAAATCTTGATTTGGAATAATTGGAGCTAACACAACAACTACACTGGCTACTATACCATTCATAATAGCAGTCCCTGTCGGCATTCCATTCTTCTTACTTTCTTTCGCAAATACTTTTGGCATATCGCCATTTTTGGCTGCATAACTCGCCACACTATTAACTCCTAATGACCAAGAAATCATATTTCCAAATAATGTTAATAAGAATAAAACTGCTGATACTTTAACTAGTATTCCTGCTGGTTCGTTTGTTAGTAAGATAATTGCATCTACTAATCCACTACTAGTACTAATGTTTTCTGTTGGAATAGCTGCGCCGATTCCAAATGCCGAGAACATATAGATTCCAGCAATTACTAATCCACCAATAATAATGGCTTTAGGGATTTGTTTACTTGGATTATCCATTTCACCTGATAATGTACAAATAACTTCAAATCCTAACATATTAAATAAAATTACAGATACAAAGGATAAACTATTAATATCAAATGATGGTAACATTGATGATACACTCATTTCATTAGCTACACCTTGTGTCATAGCTACATATATTCCAAGACCTCCAAGCAGTAAGGCTAAGAATACTTTAATAACTGCTGCTCCATTTAATATCCAAGCAGAATCACTCACTGGATAAAAACTAATAAAGACAATAATCCAAATAAAGACTAATTCGATTATTAATGCTGGTATTGTACCAATTGTTGTTCCAGTAATTAAACCAATCATATCTGGAAAAACAACTGCTAATGATGCCATCCATAATGGAAAGTTTACCCAATAATACCATGATGCACGACTTCCCCAACGATTCCCAAAGGCTTTACGAACCCAATCGTATAAACCTCCTTCTCCATCGTATGTTGTTCCTAGTTCTGAGGAAATTAAACCGTATGGTAACAGGAAGATAATCATTAATAGTATCCACCAGAAGTATTGAGAGTTCCCGATGGCAGCAACTGGTGCTGCTGCTTCGGCAACAAATACAACACATATTATAAGTAATACGGCATCTAACATTTTAAATTTCTTTTTATTTTTTGACATTGTATATGCCTCCCCTTTTCGTATTTGGTTATAGGTGGATTATAGTTCCACTCTCACCAATCATAGCTAGAGGCGCCTTTTCTAAAGAAGCAATAATCGCTCTTCTTCCTTTCCCACTTTTCGCAAAACGCATTGCGGCTTCAACCTTAGGAAGCATACTTCCGGGTGCAAATTGTCCTTCTGCACAGTATTTTTCAGCTTCTTCTATAGTCATTTCTTCAATATCTTTTTGTTCAGGTGTTCCAAAGTTAATGGCCACTCTATCTACTGCAGTTAAGATAAATAAATAATCTGCTCCGACATCTTCAGCAAGTTTCGCTGAAGCAAAGTCTTTGTCAATAACAGCAGCAACGCCTTCATAGTCACCTTCTTCATTGATAACAACGGGAATTCCGCCACCACCACATGCAATTACAATATATTCATTATCTAATAGATTTAAGATAGAAGCTTTTTCAGCGATATCAATCGGTTTTGGAGATGCTACTACCTGACGATATCCTCTCCCTGAGTCTTCTACATAGTGTAAACTAGGATCACTTTTTGCCATTTCTTCAATTTTGTCTTTGCTATAAAATGCTCCGATAGGTTTGTTTGGATTTTTAAATGCTGGGTCATTTTTATCTACAATTACTTGTGTCACTACAGTAGCGACATTCCATGGCATTTTTTGTTTACGTAATTCTTTCTTAATTCCTTTTTGTAAATGATAACCAATATATCCTTGTGACATAGCTGTACATTCCATTAAAGGAACTGGTACTACTTTATCACTATTGCTTGAAGCAATATCAAATGCTAAGTTAATCATACCTACTTGTGGTCCATTACCATGACTAATAATAATTTCATGTCCTTGGGCAATTAGACCAACTAAGGAAGGTGTTGCTGCATCAATCATCTCTTGTTGTTCTTTAGGACTATTTCCTAAGGCATTTCCTCCTAAAGCGATAACGATTCTAGACATATGTGTATTCTCCTTAATCTAAATATGCTAATCTTTCTTCCATAAATGCATCTAATTCTTCTTTAGCTGCTAATCTTTGAAGTTCTGTTGGTTCTTTCATATATCTTGTAAAGTATACTAATAGACCACGCATTGCAGTTAAACGGTTACCTGCTTCTTCAAAGGCAATAGAAATATCACTATCTAATACTTCATCTGTTACATCTTCACCACGTGTTGCTGGTAAACAGTGCATAAACTTAGCACCCATATTAGCCATTTGCATTAATTCACGATTTGCTTGATAATCTCCAAATACACGAACACGTTCTTCTTTAGGCATTTCACTTTCATATAATCCATACCATACATCTGTATAAATAAAGTCTGCTCCACGCACTGACTCTCTATTATCTGTTACTTCCCAAGTACCACCCGATACCTTACAATTTGCTTCCATAATAGCTTTATGATCTTCATTTAATTGATAATCTTTAGGTCCATAATGAACAAAGTTCATTCCTAATTTTGTAGTAATAAATCCAAGTGATGCACATACTTGTGTTCCATCTCCTAAGAATACTACTTTACAATCTTCTAATTTTTTACCTTTTGGTAAATTTTCAATGATTGTACACATATCTCCAATCTCTTGTGTTGGATGATTATAATCTGACATCGCATTTAATACAGGTATAGTAGAAGCATTAGCTAATCTTACTACTGTATCATGTTCAATAACTCTAGCCATAACAATATCAATTAAGTTTGATAATACTTTTCCAGTATCTTCAATTGTTTCATGTCCACCTAATTGAATCATTCCAGGTCCTAAATATTGTGCATGTCCACCAAGTTGTGTCATAGCAGTTTCAAATGATACACGTGTACGTGTTGATGATTGTTGGAAAATCATTCCTAATGTTTTATCTTTTAATAATGGTGGGTTATATCCACTTTTAATACATTTCTTAATTTTTAATGAAAGTTCAATAATGTCTAATAATTCCTCTTTTGTAAAATCGTTTGTGTCAATAAAGTGTCTTAATTCCATAGTTCTTCTCCTTTAGTTTAATTATTGCACTCTGTTTTCTTAAATGAAGAAAACATAAACGAAAGTAGTAATATAACAGTGTATGAAAATGTTGTATCTTTGTAATTTCCAAAATGGCAGTTTTATTATTATGTGGATAGATACAGTGATGAAATTATATTCTCTCTACACTCTAAATTTCATCCTAAAAATAATTCGTTATTTTCTTACAATTGTTACATTACCTCCCTCGGTACTTACAACTTATAACTAAATGTAAGGGTTTA
>JBKEBJ010000062.1:0-3151 GCA_047973105.1 Coprobacillaceae bacterium
TTTCTTAGTCATATAATTCCCCTCACTTCCTATTTATATCATACTATCTGGAGTTAACTCCAAGTCAAGGAGAATATGAAAAAATATATTTTTATGCAACTAATCAATATAGTAATATTAAAAAAGTCAGTAATTAAAAATCACCAACTTTCATTATTAATTATAATTCTGTTTCCTTTTTCAGACGTTTCATTGCCCATAAATACGTGACAATTCCCATACATATTAAGAAAACAAATGCAATTAATGCCTCTGTTGTAAATATTTTATCTTCTAATAATATTAAACGAATAGTATTTATTACATGTGTAAATGGATTCAAATTAATGATTATCTTTAATACTCCTTGTATCGCTATTGTTGGAAACAATGCACTGCTAAGAAAAAATACAGGTAATACAATAGCATTCATTACTGTCTCATAGATTACTTCATTTGGTAAAATTAGGCTAATAGCATACGTAAGTCCAGCCATAAAGAAAGAACTTAAAAATAGTAATCCTATTATCATTAACATACCTACTAAACTATATTGTATTTCTTTAACTAAGAATAAACTAACAATCACCATAATTGCAACTTCTAAAAAACTACATAAAACAGCTTCTAAAATCTGTCCTATTACAATAGAAGAACGCTTTATAGGAGCAATTAATATTCGATAGAAACTTCCATCCATTTTCATCAAATAATTCATTATTCCACTACTACTACAAGCTCCAAAACTAACCAATACCATGAGGCCAGGTAAGATAAACGCTGTATAGTCTATAATTCCACTACTTCCCATTGTCTCTTTAGCCACCGTACTATATAAGAGTAACCAAAGCATTGGCTGTAAGATAGTAATAATGATTGTAAATTTATTATGAAAACGCCATTTCATATTCCGCCATAAGATTGTGGTTACATTCATACGCTCCCCTCCTTGACTTCTTTCATTGTTGTCACATGCAGGAAAATATCCGCTAATGTAGGTGTCATTATTTCAATACCAGTAAATAGAAAATGGTTATCTAATAACCATTTTGTTAGGTTATTCAATTCGTATTCTTGTTTACTAACATGAATTTTTAATTTATTGTTCTCTTTGTGAATTATAGAATATTGATTTGTTTTTTCTAACATTTCAAGACAATCCTTTGTTTGTGAATGATTAATGAATGTAATATTAATAACTTCTTGTCGCAAATAGTTTTGTAATTCCTGAGGTGATCCTTGTACTATTTCTTTACCATCTTTCATAATACAAACAGTATCACTTAATTGCTCTGCTTCTTCTAGGTAATGTGTTGTTAAGAAAATGGTTGTTCCTAATTCCTCTTTTATATGTTTCATCATTTCCCACATAACAAGACGGGATTGAATATCCATTCCTACTGTTGGCTCATCTAAAAATAGTATCTTAGGATTTGACATTAAATTCAGAGCAATATCTAAACGCCTTTTAACACCTCCTGAATAAGATGAAACTGGATACTTTAAATAGTTCTATAAACCAAAAGTCTGAATTAGTGATTGCATTCTCTTCATTGCCTCAACCTTAGGAATTTTATATAAACGAGATTGAAACATCATATTCTCTTCTAAAGATAAATAAGAGTCAATAGATATTTTCTGAGAAACACAAGCAATACTAGAACGAATTTCATCCGCATTACTCTCCCTATTTCTACCTAACATTTCAATAGTACCTGTAGTAGAAGATAGATATGTTGTTAATATTTTTATTAACGTAGATTTACCTGCTCCATTTTCCCCTAACAAACAAAATATTTCACCTTGTTTAACAGTTAGAGATATTCCTGATAATGCCTCTACACCGTTTTTATAAATCTTCGTAACTTCCTTTGTTTCAATTATATTCATATATTTACTCCTTAATTGGAAAAATAATTTCAGTAATATAATTTTTAGGATTTCCTTTTAATACTAATCCTGGCCCCTTAATATATACTTCTCTAAATGGTGGAACTAACTCTAATTTATGATCATTTGCATACCTAGTAATTGCTCGATATGCTTCATCCATTTGTTCATAGGGTCCTACATGTGTGACAGAGACCGCTTTAACATGTGGTAATTCTTTTACTTCTATTCCACTTTGTGATGGCGTTTCTAAAGTGGGAACACAAAGTTCAATTTCACCAATTTTTGTTTCTGGATTCATTTGTATAATATTGAAAAACGGCGCCCCATTTGTTTTACCACGAATGGATTTAAAAACACTTGGAAAAACAGTATTCGCCTTTAAAACATCTCCTTTATATCGAGTATACGCTACTCGCATTGCTTCAACATCATTAATTGTAACTTCATAATTCATAAATATTATTTCTCCTCTTTTTTAATAGCAATCCATACTTCAGTATGGTTACTAGGAGTATTCTTAGGAATGGGATATACTTCAATATCTGGTAATTCTGTATAAGTATATCCAGAAAAAGGAAGCCATTGCGTTAAAAAGTGCTTATAAATATTTCTAACAGATTCTTTAAACGGCCCATGACTTTCAAAGATTACCCATGTTGTTGCTGGAATTGTATATTCATCCATCCCCTTAGGTATATCTTTATCTGTCGAAACAGCAATATAATAATACATCTCATTATTTCTTTCGTATGTTGTCAGTCCTAAAATACCTTCTGGTTCTTGATTTCTCAATCCAAGTATTTTTTTGAAAACATCACTTTGCATTGTGTTTTGCCAAAAGATTGGTGCTATTTTTTGATTTTCTTCCATCTCTTCTACTAATGATGTTCGTACTCCAACAACTCTCATAGGTCCTTTTTCTTCAATACGATATGGCATACTATTTCCTCCTAACACCTGTACAGAGAATGCAATTGGATAGTATGGGTTCAATGTACTCCCTACCTTTCTAGCTTGTGATGGTGATATTCCATGCACACTTTGAAAAGCACGATTAAAAGCTGTTGGTGAAGTATAGCCATATAACAAGGCAATATCTAAGATCTTTGCATCACTTGTTTGTAAGATAAAAGCAGCTTGTGTCATTTTACGACGACGAATATATTCAGATAATGATATCCCTGATCCGTACGTAAACATTCGTTGAAAATAGCTAGTTGAACAACAAGCAATATTTGCAGCTTCATCATAAGAAATATCTTTATCTAAGTTTTCTTCA
>JBKEBJ010000190.1:0-6413 GCA_047973105.1 Coprobacillaceae bacterium
TTTATATAATGTCATAATTAATTGAAATATGATACTGGGTGTATCGTATGATCATCTTTAGGATTGAAATTGGTTAAGTCACCATGTTGTAACATACTACAACGTTTAATTTTGTCAAACCCATACTTATTGCGTATATTGTCTATAGCTTGTTCCAAATTCTCTTGTCTAACTTCTTTAGTATTGTCAAATAATGATAATTGTAAATGTTCTTTTGGTTTCTCTAAACTTGAAACGGATACCCCAATACTTCGTAAAGGCACTTTGAAATCATAGTTATTCTTTAATAATTTTTTAACGCAATACATGATTTCATCTGTTGTATTTGTAGCTTCAGATAACTTCATCTGTCGTGTTCCAAAATGTTTCAAGTTTTTATCTCGCAAACTGATTGATATAGTTCTACCTTTGAAATTGCTATCTCTAAGCCTTGAAGCCACACTTTCGGATAAAACGTAAAATACGCTTTTTGCTTCTTCAAAGTTATTGATGTCATGGATAGCAGTAATACTATTACCAATAGATTTTATTTCATGTTGGTAATTTTGTTCAGGAATGAAGCTGTTATCTATGCCATTAGCGAAGTCCCATATCATACCTCCAAACTTTCCAAGTTTCAATTCTAAATAAACTCTTTTACATGTAGCTAATTTACCGATAGTATCAATGTACATAGCATTCAATTTTGTTTTCGTTGCTCTACCTACATAAAACAATTCTTCCACTGGCTTTGACCATACTAATTCTCTTTAGTAATTTCAACTAAGCCCATGCATTTTTTTAAATCTGATCCAAACTTTGCAAATATTTTATTCCAACTAATACCGATTGATACTGTTAAACCTAACTCCGTATAAACTTCTTCTTGTATTCTTTTAGCTATTTCCTTACCACTACCATATAAATTGACACTATCTGTAACATCGATCCACGCCTCGTCAAGACCAAATGACTCTACATGGTTACTATACCTTTTATAAATAGATTTAACTTTATTAGTATAGTAAATATATTTTTGATAGTTAGGGTGAATAATTGTGAGGTTTGCACACTTTCCAAATGCTTCTCGTAAAGATTCACCAGTTTTAATGTCATATGTTTTAGCAATATCGTTTTTAGCTAAAATAATACCGTGCCTATTTTCTTCCTTACCTCCCACTGCCATAGGCACATGACGCAGTAGGGGATACATCATTTCTTCAATCTGTGCATAACAATGATTTATATCGCTATGCAAAATAATCTTTCCTTTCTCTTTTTTCATATAGACCACCTATATATAATATATCCTTGAAATTGCGTTTACGCAAGACAAAAGCATTGTTTACGTTATTTCGAATTTTATTTGATAATCTACCATATCATATCTATTATTTATAAGATATTGTGAAAACACATTAATAAGTACACATATTTACTTATAGATGTTATCATTTTATTAGGAGGTGTATAAGGAAAGTATGGAAAATGGAAAAATAGTGATTATTGATGATGAAATTAGATTTTCAAAATTTTTCGCAAAAAGATTAGGAGGTGAATTTAATGAGGAAATAGTAGTAATGAATATATATGACAAGAAGTATTTTGAAAACAATCTAGTAGACCTTGTAACGATTGATATCGATATGGGTAATATAGATGGTATCAAAAACATAGCTACAGATCTAAATAGATTAAAACATAAACCAAAAATCATATTTGTATCAAATAATGTAGATTCGATGAAAAAAACATTTTCAAAAAAACCTATATATTTTATAGATAAAAGTAATCTAGAAGAGGACTTAAAAGAGGCTCTTATCTTGTTATATAAATCCGAATTTAGAAAGAATACAAGAATAACTTTATTTAGTGAAATAATTAATGTGAACGAATTAGTATGTGTTGAAGCGTGTAAGAATTATATTGATATTACTTTATCAAGTGGAAAAGTAATAAGGGCTAGGGGAACGATAAAAGAAGCAGAAAAAATATTGACTAAATATAAAATAATTAGAGTTCATAAATCGCATATTATTAATGTTAGATATATTAATAATTTTATTTATAACGAATTTGTATTATCTGATAGAATTTCTATTCCTGTAGGTAGGAATTATAAAAATGAAGTTATGAATGTTTACAAGGAGGCGATCGCTGATGGACTTATTTAATACTGTGGTAAATGTTATTGAGTCTTTCCTGTTTGCTTTCTATATTTTTAAAGTTAGAGAATATAAATATGATTTTAGATATATATTTATAGCGTTTGTTATTTTTATAGAAGAAATGATTTCAAATTATTATGATCCACAAAACTTTTATATTATTATTATCATTCCAACAACACTGTTTATTTATCAATGTATAAGAGAAAAGGAAGTAAACCCATCGTATATGTTTACGGCAATGACGGCAACAATAATTACGTGTGTAGGAAATATTACATCGATATCAATATTAATAAATATTATAAGAATTAACCCAAGCTTAAATATACATTTAGTTATTATCTTATCTAAAACGTTATGTTTTCCTATAATGTATATAGTAGCAATTAATATGAGAGATAGAGTAGTGACAACTATGGACACAATATATTTTTCAGGTTTAACATTATTATTGATTAATACATTTGATTTTGATACAAGGGCAATGATTGCAAATGAGATTACACAAACAGTGAATAGAAGAATGCTAACATTCGTAGGAGTAACATTTCTTTTATATCAATTCTTCATAAGTTACTCAAACAATATCACAGAAGCTATTAAATTAACGATTGAAAAAGTTAATGCTGAAAGATTAAAGAGACAACATGCAAAGATAATTGATTTAGAACATAACTTAAAGTACACATTATTAAATATTGTAATGAGTGCTAACGATAATGATATTGGAACAGTACAAGATTTAGCTAATGGGTATCTAGGGAGAGTAGTAAAAAATAGTAATATTGTTGTCACTAGTAATTCATATTTTGATTATAAAATTAATGAAATAAAAATTAGATATAAAAGAAATGGAATATCTATAAAAAATAGGGTTTCATTATTAGACCCTTCAAAAATGAGTGAAAAGATAGTTGATGAAATTATGAAAGCAATAACTTTAACAATGACTATTGATGTTGAGATAAATAATCAAGATTTTACATGCATTATTGAAGAAAGTGAACAAGCTTGTGTGTTAAAAATAATAACAAAGAATAATAATTTATTGGTAAATGAAATGAGAACAATAGAGGTATTCAATAAGATTGATATTCATGAAAAAGAATGTAAAACAATAGCATATAAGGTCATTTTATTAAATTAATGTTGTTATACGTCCCTAAACGATGTTTTGTATCCCAATGCTATTGCAATTATTTTTACATTTGTTATCCTTGAATTAGGTTAACCAATCAAGCTTGATAAAAAAGTAAATATTAAAAAATATGTACATATTTCATAAATAGTAAAGAGGTAGAAGTATGGTAAGAGAATTAGAAAATTTTGAAGGAATTATAAATGATTATGAAAGGAAGTTAAGTAATGTACAAGGTGTTTTAGAAATAATTTTAAATGCTTGTGAAAGTAATAATGTTGATACAAATAATATTGCATTGACTATTGAAGTATTGTTACAAAATATATAATATAAAAAACTCTTATTTAAAAGTAAGAGTTTTTTTATATGTAAATTATCATGTACATCATTAATGCGCATATTCCTCAGTTCCAATATCTGTCAATAATGCTTGTATTTCTGGATAAGGCATTGTATAACGTTGACTTAAGTAACGTAATGCCGCAGCCATTTCACCATCAGGTCCTCCTAATTGAGAAATGACAATTCCTGCAATCTTTGCATTTGGTTTTTTAATATTTACAGGAAACTGTAATTTTTTTTCATATAACCACATAATCTATTTTCCCTCCCAAGGCCAAGGCCCATTAACATAAGAATAATTATTTCCAATCGCATCACGGTTATCTAATGGACCATATGCGTTTGTATAGGCCTCTCTTGCCTTTTTTAACCTATTGCTTGCCTCTTTATAATATGCGAATGCATCGACATCATCTGGGTGTGTGTCTAAAAATAACGACGAGTCTTGTACTGCAAAATCAAATAACATGATGTCATATAACATGTTTTGTCGATTATCCATAATTACGCCCCCATGGTTTGTCTAGTTCTTGAAAAATAGTTCCTGCAAAGAACCCTTGTTCTAAAGTGTAAATATTACGAAATTTTTGCATCTGAATAGATGATATTGTTAATTCAACTGTGTTCATTGTATTCTCCTCCTTTATTTACTATATGACTATATACCTAGTGTACATAGGCGAATGTATAGAAAATAAAAGAAGTTATTATATTATATAGAAACATAAAAAACCACTCTATTACTAGAATGGCTTTTCATATATATGTAAAAGAATTACCCGCGACTATTCAAGTAAAGACCTTCACATATGGAATTATAACATAAATTTTAATAGTGTAGTAAAATATAAATAATACTAATAAATATGAAAAGAAATAAATGATATTTCTATTTCTTATTAATAATGTTTAGTACTATTGTTACTAGTATAATTTATAGGTAATATTTTAATAAATAATATAACATGAGAAGGTAATCTCTCTTTCCAAATTATATAAGGTAAAAAGCGATTCTTATTTCCTGTGATTGTTTTCATGTTGTTTTTAGACAATATATATCAAAGGTATTGAATACAAAACTAATGTGTGATATATCTTATTTCAAGGGTGTCAATTAACAAAGTATAAAAAGGGAGATATAAATATGGAAACTATTTCTTATGATGATGAAACAATATTAAATCAAATTAAAAAAGTAATGGAAACATTTAAAATAAATAACGGTGTAATGGCAAGTATATTACGTATGAAACCAGATCTTTTGAAATCTTTTTTAAAAAGAGAGAAAGAATTAGAGAGTCTACCATATCATCATAAGTTATATATTATAGATATTACGACAATGTTTGTTTATACAAGAGATAGCATAAGTTCAGAGGAACGATTAAAAATCGTTATTGAAGGTATGCAAATTAAATTTGGGGTTTCAATCGAAACAGTTGCACTATATTGTTCTTTTTCAAAGAAAAAGATTGAAGACTACTTAAATAATCCTGATTCTTTATCTGATAAAGAAAAATTTGATTTATCAATGAAAGTAATGTTTCTATATGGTTTCCTAAAGTTTCCTAATTATGAATTAGATTAATAAAAGGTGAAATCTCTTTTCATTTCGTATATGAAACGAAAAGGCAATTTTAATGTTAGAAAATAGTAGTGGCATATGTAATTAAGATTATAAGGTTGCTTGCCTAAAATGTAATATGATATTATTGTAGTATGAATTATTTCGAAAGGAGATAATTGTAATGGAATGTAAAACATGTGGAAATCAAGTACATGAAAAGGCATTTATTTGCCCTAAATGTGGAGTGAGAATAGAAGAAGAAAAAGTTAAGAGTAATAAATCAAGAATTGGTGCTGGGTTGTTAGCTATATTTTTAGGTTTTTTAGGTGCACACAATTTCTATTTAGGTCGTTATGAAAGGGGCGTAACACAGTTTATGCTTACTATTGTAGTACCTTTTATATTTATGATAGTTTCATATTTAGGATTGATAGAAGTTAGTGGTGGTTGGTTAAGTCAGGGATATGTAATAGAATCTATATTTGCGATAGGAGCAGGAAGTATATTCCTTTTACTATTTTATTTAATAGCGTTTATATGTCCTTTCATTTCCTTTTTATGGGCCATTATTGAAGCAATTATTATATTTGTTGGAAAACCAGTTGATGGAAAAGGAAATAGATTAACATATTAAATATTAACTTTTAAAATAGGATTGAAATAGTTTTACATTTATGTCATAATGATTGGACTATATGCAAAGGAGAAATGCTGATGATATCAACACAAAATATATCTTTACGTTATGGAGAACGTGCGTTATTTGAAAATGTCTCTGTAAAGTTTACAGATGGGAATTGTTATGGAATTATTGGTGCTAATGGTGCTGGTAAATCAACATTTTTAAAAATATTATCTGGGGAGATAGAAGCCAATAAAGGTGAAGTAGTTATCGAATCTGGAAAACGTTTATCAATGTTAAAACAAGATCAATTCGCCTATGAAGAAAATGGGGTTATTGAAACGGTTATTATGGGTAATAAACGTTTATATGAAATAACTAAAGAAAAAGAGGTTTTGTATGCAAAACCTGATTTTAATGATGAAGATGGAATTCGTTTAGGAGAACTAGAAGGGGAATTCGCAGATATGGATGGTTGGAATGCCGAAGTTGATGCTGAAATTCTATTGAATGGTTTAGGTGTAACAACTGAATTTCATGATTTAAAAATGAAAGAATTAGATGGACAACAAAAAGTAAAAGTTTTACTTG
>JBKEBJ010000223.1:0-1819 GCA_047973105.1 Coprobacillaceae bacterium
ATACAGCATTAGAGATTAGTGAAACAAGCATTCTAAATAATATAATAAAAGGTAATAATACATTAGAAGCATATGGTGGTGTATGTCTTTGGGGGAATACAAATGCTAGTATAAAAAGCTCTACAATTTCCAATAATGAAGTATCTTCTAGTACACAAGATAGCGGGTTAGGAGGAGGAATTATGATTAATAATAATTCTTCACTTATGTTACAAGGAAGTACAATTAACAAGAATGTTGCAAGATATGGTGGTGGTATAAGTGTTGAAGATAACTCTATTGCAAATTTAGCTGAAGAAAACTCACTTATCGCAAACCAAGCTATTTATGATGGCAGGGGAATATGGATATCCAAAGATTCGAAGTTAAATATATTTGAAAAAAATGTTCAATTAAAAGATAATACTTCTGGAGGTTTAGGTGGTTCAATCTATACAGATGCAGTAGATGATTACACAAAATTAATAGCAGCTGACTATCAAAATATAGGAATTGATAAGTATACGATATTCACTGGAAATAGGGCAAACGGAGTTTATCAACCTCCAGAAATAGTAAATAGTTATAGTGATATTAATTTTGCGTCTACCAGTGTTATTGATCATCCAATCAACAATTATGATATAAACTATAGAAACGACGATAATCTTGTGTATTCTATAACATATTATAATGTTGATGATACAACTGGATATAAAAAGAACTATACTAAAAATGATACAACGTATATTTTGCCAATTCCTAAAAAAGAAGGATATATCTTTGTTCGCTGGATTGATAGTACAAAAAAACCGACAAAAGAATTATTAAGTGGTAGTAGCGGAGATAAAGAATATACAGCAATATGGAAAAAGAAGTCAAAAACAAAAAATGAAAATGATAAAGAGAAAATAGTTGAAACCAGTGATTCAAAAAATATAGAATTATGGTTGTCTATTTTAATTGTTTCAGGAAGTATTATCATATTTCAAAGAAAAATGAAACAGAGTAAATAATAGTTATAATAAAAACAGTTCTATTTAGTGTAGAACTGTTTATTTATTGTCTTCTAAAGCTGGGTTTATATAATGATTTGCAATTTGTTTTAAACCAAAATGAAGATCATCATTTATTTGTTCCACAAATTCTATCTTTACATGATATAAGTCTTGAAACTTAACTTTTAAGTTTTCGGTTATCTTTGTTATAGCATCTTCATTAATAAAACTGCAGTAGAGAACGATAGTGTTTGGATCATACATTCCAATTGCGGTTTGAAGAAGTTTTTGAATGTTTTCTAATTCATTTACTGTATTTTGTTTGTTGTTATCCCAATTCAAATCAAATGGCAAAAATTTTAATTCACCAGCCATACCATTGGCTCCTTTAAAAATATCTCCATTCATATAAAGGCTTAACCCAGGTGGATAATTTTTCACAACATAAATACCAACAGCAATGTGACTGCTATCTATAGTTTTTTTCTTGCAATGACCATATAGGGTGGCATTGATATCATTTTCAATGATAATTGGAATACTAAATTTTTCTTATAACATATTTTGAAAATTTGTAGGTTGAAACACTTTATAGTCAATGGACTTTAATTTGCCATTGATTTCAACACCAGGAACTCCCAATACAATGACTTCAATGTTTGAAAAAAGATTAACTTGGCTTGTTATATAATCTAAGACAGAAGTTATCTTTATCTTATGAATTGAAAAAATCCTTGATGAAATTGCTTGATTGTTTAAATTGCATACTTCAACAAATAATAATTCCTCGCCATTTTGTTCATACATGGATATAACTAAAGATCTAATATATTCTGCATTAT
>JBKEBJ010000225.1:0-9068 GCA_047973105.1 Coprobacillaceae bacterium
TTTCTTCTACGTGGAAGATGTATATAAACATGGAGTCACAGTCTCCATGTTGGAGACAACCGCCTACTGTTTCAATAATACCTACTTTTAGTATATCAGATATTCTATGTACCTCGGTTCTGTCTTTGTCTCTTTGTTTTTCCAAATTAGTTTCTTTTATAGTATAATAATTATATTTATAGGAGGGATATAATGAGTGGGATTCGAATAGTAGAACTACCAAAATGTAGGATGGTAACTTCAGGGTATAGTCATGATGAAAATCCATTTATAGAAAATGGAACATTGATGCGATTTGAGAAATGGTGGAGTACTTATGATAAAGAACGTACAGATAAATGGTTTGCGAGAGATTTTATGATGTATGATCGTTCTAAACAAGCCTTGGTTTGGTTTTATGCAATTCCTGATAATGTTAATATCGATTGTGAGTTTGAGGTTATTGATTTTGAAGGAGGGATTTATGCATCTGCGGTATCTATTGATGGTAATGATGAAGATGGAGAAAGAGTGTTTAAGGAAGTAAAGGATTGGATACATAATAGTAAATCATTTGAATTAGATGAAAGGGATGGACATTATGACTTATTTCATGTTATAACCTCACAAAAAATACAGAAAGCTATGGGTTATAGTCAGTTAGAAATCTATGTACCAATAAAAATAAAATAACATAAATAAGGGCAAGATATAATATGTCCTTTTTATTATTAAAAAAATAAAGTTTTATATTGACATATTTTGTAATCGTATTATAATGGTTGATGTATCAACTGTTGACTTATCAACTAACTGAGGTGAAATAAAAATGGATAGAAAAATAGGAAAATTAATAGGTTACTTAGGTAATCAAAATAGAGCATATATAAATACACTATTAAAAAAAGATGGTATGACATATGGAGAATGCCAAGTAATGTTATTAGTTAATAATCGTCCTGAAATATCACAAGAAGAGTTACGGGATGATATTAAGATTGATAAAAGTGCTATTACTAGAACTGTTAAAGGATTAGTTGATAAAGGCTATATCCAAAAAACAACAAATACAAATGACCGACGTAATAGTTGTTTATCTTTAAGTAAAAATGGAAAAGAGAAAATGCCTTTAATTCGTAAAGTATTGAATGCAGGTAATGAAAGATTATTAAGTGCCTTGGATAAGAAAGAACAAGAAGAGATTATTATTTTATTAAATAAGATGTGTGATTATATTGAAGAAATTAAGGGGGATTAAATATGAAAGATGATCGTATGGGGACAAAAAAAATTTTATCGTTATTAATAGAGTTTTCAATACCTGCCATTGTAGGTATGCTAGTAAATGCGATTTATAATATTGTGGATCGAATGTTTATTGGAAATGCACCTGGTTTAGGTACCTTAGGAATTGCAGGTATTACTATTAGTTATCCAGTAACATTAGTATTAATGGCATTATGTTTAGGATCAGGTGTTGGTGGAGGAACACGTTTCTCAATCAGTTTAGGTAAAGGTGAAAGAGAAGAAGCTAAGAAGTATATGGGTAATTCTTTTATGTTATCATGTACCTATGGAATATTATTTATGATTTTAGGTAATATCTTTATGGAACCAATATTGGTTGGATTATCAGCTAGTAATGAAGTATTGCCATACGCTAAAGAATATTTAAGTATCATCTTATATGGAGCTGTATTTCAAGCAATTGCGATGTGGGGTAATAACTTATCAAGAGCTCAAGGAAATCCGCGTAATGCGATGATTTCACAACTTATAGGAGCAGGGTTTAATATTATCTTTGATTATATATTCATATTTGTTTTTGATATGGGTATGGCTGGTGCAGCATGGGCGACTATTGGTGGACAAGCATTAAGTGCTATCTGGCAATTAGCCTTCATTATGAGTGATCGTAGTATTATAAAAATGACAAAAGATTGCTTGAGAGTACAAGTTAAATACATTAAGAATGTCTTTTTAACAGGATTACCAATGTTTTTAATGCAAATGGCTAATAGTGTATTAAATATTGTTTTAAATGGTACAGTATCAGCGCATGGTGGAGATATAGCTATTACAGCAGTAGGTGTAATTACAAGCTTCCAAACACTATTACTAATGCCTCTAACAGGATTAGCACAAGGACAGCAACCACTCATTAGTTACAATTATGGAGCTGGAAATATGGATCGAGTTAGACAAACATTACGTTATTCTATTATTGGTGGAACCATCTTTGCTTTCTTTGGATTCTTAGTAGTTCAATTATTTCCTCAATTTATTATTTCGATGTTTACGCCAGATAAAGATGTCATAGAGATGGGCTCAACAGCTTTACGTATTTGGTTTATGGCGGTCTTTATTGTAGGGGCACAAATGGTTTGTGCAAACTATTTCCAAGCTTTAGGTAGAGTTAAGATTGCTAGTTTATTAAACTTAACAAGACAAGTAATAGTTCTAATTCCATTAATTATTATTTTTGCTGAAGTCTTTGGATTATATGGTATATTCTTTGCAGTACCAGTTGCAGATTTAACTGCTTCCATTATTACCTTTGTAATGTTAAAACGTGATGGAAATAGTATTATAAACATTTTAAAAATCAAGAAACAAGATATTGAACAGGAAGTTATAGAAGCATAATAAAGAACTCTAACTAATAGGTTAGGGTTCTTTGTTGTAAAAAATATGTTAAAATATAAATGACAATAGAAAACACATAGGGAGGATATATGGCTAAAATTAAAGAATTAGAATTAATGGAAAATGAAATTATTGAATATGATAGTGTAAAAGGAGATTATTGGCATGGTGGAATTGGTCCACTTGTACAAAGTCAAGTAAGAGGAACTTATGTTTTTACAAATAAAAGAATTCTCTTTTATTCTACATTTCGTGGACAGGTCTTTGAAATAGAATATACAAATATTGATACAATTAAAACAACAAATGTTGGATTATTTGTACCAACAGGGATTATAATTATTACAAAAGATAATCAAAAATATAAGCTGTCGTTATTAAAACGAAAAACATGGCTTACATATTTTAATGAGCGTATGTCAAAATAGTTAATATTTGTATTAAATGAATAGAAATCATGGATAAGTTTAAACTATATATAGAAAGTTTAATAAAAAACAAAACTTTTTCTTGATTAAAAGCATCTTACTATATAGAGGGATATTTAAATGTGTGTACTTCGTTATTGGGGAAAGAAAAATTCAGATCTTTTTGTTATGAGAAAGGATAGATTGGTGGTTCCGAATATGAAAGTACTAAAAAATGAGAAAATAGAAGATATAGTGGTAGAATCTATTGATACTATGAGTATACCATTAAAAACAGTTGGGATTTTACGCTTTTTTGAAGGTATGAAAGTAGAAGAGATTATGTCTATTTTAGATGTGCCTAGAGATATAATTAATATAAGAATATATTTAATTAAGAAAAGTGTAAGTATGGATTTAGAAAGATAAGGAATTATATTACATCGAGAGTATGGCTCAGTCATGGTTACGCCACTTCTTCGAGAGACATATATAAAGTTAAGTGAAAAATATGTTATGAAAGAAGCGGATGCTAAAAGAATACTAGATTCATTAATGGATAAAAAATATCATTAAAAAAAGGGGTTATGAATTTCATAACCTCTTTATTTTATTCAACAATCCATTTGAAATACCACATAGGCATCGCTGAAAACATTTGATATCTAGGTAATAAATATTGATGATCATCACGATCCATATTCCTATTTTGATTATAACTAAAAGCTAATTTAGTATTTCTTTCTTCTAGTATCGTTAAAGCATTATCACTACTGACACCATAGGGATATGCGAAGTATGTAGTATCAACAATACCTTTATTATCCTCAAAATCTTTTGTATTTCTTCTAATGTAGAAGTTTCGATTAGTTTATGATATGGAATTTTTGCGAAATGATGTAAATCATAAGAATGAGAATAGTAAGATACATATTTATCATTGTTTAACTCATTGCTTTGTAAATAAGGTAATAAAGCATTTTGCTTATTATTTTTTGTTACTTTATTCCCAATAACAAAAGCAGTAGCCTGAAAATCATATTTTTCTAAAATAGGTTTAACAACAGTATTAAAATTTTGGAAACCATCATCAAAAGTTAATACCACGCTAGGTTTAACTAATTCGTTTTCACCAACATAATAACTATATACTTCATCCATTGTTAATGTACGATATTGATTATCATACAAATACTGCATTTGTTCTTCAAAGGAAGAGATAGACATTACATAAGGATTGTTATGATGATGCTTTTCTTTTTCTTCATCACTAACAACACTATGATATCCAAGAACTGGTAAATCATTGATATGTAGTTGATGAACAATATATATTTTTCCAATCCAAACAATTCCAATGACTAAATAAGAAACAAGAATTGCTAAGATAATCTTTTTTATATTTTTCATATTTTCACCTACTACTTAGTATACACGTTTTTTATAAAATAAAAAACTGTGAATTACACAGTTTCTTTATCTAAATGATCAAATCTTTTTGTTTTTAATAATACTAATAGCATTAATACAAAGGCAACTGTACTAACCATGAAAATCATATAGCTATCCCCATGTTCATATATAAAACCAAAAATATAACTAAAGATAGCACGTCCTAATGTTAATGCAGCATTTAATAATGTAATCGCTGTTCCTAATACTGCTGGGCTAACCGAATTACGAATATACATAAGGTTTCCAACAGTAGTTACTGCTACACCAAAGCAATGAACAACACTAGCTGCTAAGAAAATATATAAATTATCAGTAATTGAATATACCCCAAAACGGAATATGATAGTTAACATAGCAATTATATAAAACTTTTTAAAACCTAATTTCTTAATTATATTCGAAGCTACCATTAAGAAAGCGACTTCTGGTAAAACTGTCATAAATGTCATCCAACTAACTGAAGATTCAGGTCCACCCAAAGTATTAATTAAATGGTTACCACCATAAAACATTGCTGAATCTACAATAATAACAGAAAACATCGCAAAGAATAAAATAAATAAAAAGTTTTTATTTGTTAGCAAGTCTTTAAAACTTCCTTTTTTAAGTTGTTCATCTTCTGCAATATCTTCTTTCTTTGAATCTTTTGGAAAAGTAAAACTAATACTAATAGCAATAATTAAGAGTGCCGCATATGTTGCAAACATTGGACCATCTAATCCAAAATGATCGGCCATAAAACCAACAAACATACCTGCTAACATGTATCCTAGTGATCCCATTCCACGTATAGAACCATAATTACCACCCGTTCTATGACAGTAATCTGTGGCTAAAGTATCAGCCATAGGTGTTGTTCCTAAACGTATAAGTTCTAAACCAATCGCACATACAATAATCATTGGATACGTAGCTGCTTGATAATATAATGCAACCATGACTAATGTCCCAGCTAATGAAAATTTTAATAAAGCATTGTATTTTTTTGTTTTATCACCAGCAATACCCCAAATAGGGATAACACAAACCCCGATAATTAAGCTTAATGAAGAAATAAGTCCAATTTGTGTTCCTGTTAACCCCATACTATTTTCTAAATAGACATTAATATACGGAGTAAAGGCACCTACAGCACCAATAAAGATAAAATAAAATAACTTGAAACTTAGACTAAAACGATCTTTCATACTCGTTCCTCCCTATTATTTTAATTATATAGGTAACGCTTACATGAGACAAACTTCTTTCACAAGTAGAAAATAGAAAATTGTTGCCATTATATTTTTGTAATAACAAAATTTAGTCGTAAAAAACATAGATTACGATTTTTACGTACTTTGTTTTCGTTTATTGTGTGAAACCTATAAGAAAAGTTTTCATGAGAAAAAAAGTAGGTTAGAATAGTTCGCGGAGGTAACTTATGGGACAAAAAAATTAACAATCAATCCATTCCAAAATCTTTTCTTAAAGAAAGATATTGAGAATATAAACTTTGAACAGACATCAAAGGAACAAGAAATTATCATGGGATTAAAACTAGATATTGCTTTATTTAGTGAATTTGAACCATGTCGTATTTTCTATGAAATCCAAGGTGAGACTGTCACATATAAAGATTATGCGATTATAGATTATGAAAAAGGATTTATGTGCCAAGAAGAATATGTAGTAGGTAACTTAAAGAATGCCTTAGATATATTCTCTTCACAAACAGCGTAGTATAACAATTATTTTTTAAATTGGAAAATAAGAAAAGTTTTACATATTCATGATATAGTTAGTATGAGGTGAAAATATGATGAATATAACAAAACAACAATTAGCCAAGATGATAGATCAAACATTACTAAAACCATACGCTACAAATGATGATTTTAAAACCTTTCTACAGAGCAGTAAAGAATATAATTTTAAGATGGTAGCAATTAACTCAGCACCAGTTAAAATGTGTAAAGAATATCTAAAGGATACAGATATTCATGTAGGTGCTGCTATTTCTTTTCCTTTAGGACAAACAACATTAGAGACGAAGTTGTTTGAAACTAGAGATGCAATTCTTAATGGTGCAGATGAAATTGATTATGTCATTAACATAACAGAGTTGAAAAATGGAAATATTGATTATATTGAAAAAGAAATGAAAGAAATCGTCACTATTTGTAAAGAAGCAAATGTAATTAGTAAAGTAATATTTGAAAATTGTTATTTAACAGAAGATGAGAAAAAACAACTATGTCATATTGCATTAAAGATAAAGCCAGACTTTATAAAAACATCTACTGGTTTTGGAACTAGTGGCGCAACACTAGAAGATGTTCGATTAATGAAATCGATTGTAAAAGACGAAGTACAAATAAAAGCAGCAGGTGGTATTAAAGACTTAGCCACAGCTCTGGCCTTCATTGATGCAGGAGCAACTCGCTTGGGAACAAGTGCTGGAATTACAATACTTGATGCATTAGAACAATAAAATGATATAGGTTATAGAAAAGAGGTAGAAACAGAAAACGGTTTTTATCTCTTTTTGTGTTTACAGATGTTTATGATTACAAATATTAGGGTAAGAGTACAAGGATAATTTACCTATATAATTGTAACAAATACTACAATAAATCATATTTTATATTATAAGGAAGAAGGTTAAAATATGTATTATGTAATTCAAGATGGAGATTATCCATATAAATTAGCACAACGTTTCAATGTCCCAGTGCAAGATATTTTAGATGCGAATCCAGGAATTGATCCAAATAATTTAGCAATCGGGACACGCATTTTAATTCCCGTTATTAGTAGTTTATCTGCTCATACTTTAGCAGACTCAGTACATGATTTATGGAATCAAAACCTCAATGCAACTGTTTCATTAATAGAAAATAGCGTAAAACATACAAGTAATCAACAAGAAACATTAAATAACTTATATGAAAACGCTAATGGTTTTGGTAACCTGTTTCGAATTTTTTATGGAAATGAAATAGGTGATCAAATTAATCGTATGTTTGATGAACAAATTTTAACAAGATTACAATTGATTGATGCTACAATTGAACAAAACGATACGGCTATAAGAGTAGTAGAATCACGTTGGTTTAATAATGTTGAGTTATTTGTAGAATTTCTAAACCAATTAAATCCAAATTGGCAACAAACTGAATTAGGTAGAATGTTAGTAGACTATTTAAATTCATTAAAGGAACTAATTGCTGTTGAAATACAAAACAATAGTCAAAGAATAGAAGAAACAATAAATGCCTTACAAGCACAAGCAAATGTGATTGCAGATTATATGATTGATGGTTTTATAAAAGATTTTATGTTACAAGAAAGAATGGCAGATATGTGGATGTATTAATAGACAATTATTTGTCGCAATGTTTTTCTAATAATACTCATTAAATATAAAGCCTAGTAATAGAATATTACTAGGGGGATTGCTATGGATAAAGAAGCATATGATGAATATACAATAATGATAGAATCAAAAATAGAAGAATATGAAGAAGCGATTAGTTATTTAGAAGATAGTAAATTTCTATTATCTAATGTTAAAGATAAATTAAAAGAACTCAAAATGTATTCCAATGTTACAGAAATACAAATAATGATAGATGATATTGAAACAAATATTGCAGAAGTAAAGATAAAAAAAGAAGAATTGATAGAAGTATAAAATAACAAAGTTATTTGATCACTTTACTTTGTTGTTAAAAATAGCTATGTTATACTTATGTTGGTCGAATCATAGATTATCTATGTCCAGGGCTTATCATGGAAGGAGGTAATACTATGAAGAAACGCATAGTTATAACATTTTTATTAGGGTTCCTTATTGTTGGATGCACTACAAAATCCAAGGAGGAAATAAGAGAAGAAAAAGTAAAAGAAGAGGAAATGGAAGATGAGGTAGTAATAGATACTTCTGATGCATTGTCTCAAGATGAGTATATACTTCATATATTTGAATTATATGGTTATACACCACCAGATAAAAACTCATGGATTATTAAGCATGAGGGAGATAATAAAGTTGCAGTTATTATCAAGGAAAACATTGGTAATGGAAAACCGGATATTACTAAACTTATCTTCTTATGGAATGGTTCAAGTGATAATGCAGAAATTCTATTTATAATGATAAATAACCAAATACTGTTTGGTGACGAATAAAATGAGATAATTGATTTGCATAAAAGGTTATGATATTATATTACTGTTGTCTTAACCTTTTATTATGTATTTAAATAGAAGTCCTCTTAGTTAAATGGATATAATAAGACCCTCTTTGGGATTAGGTGACGTTGTTCCATAAAACTAAATATGTCCTCGTAGCATAAAGGATAATGCAACCGCCTCCTAAGCGGTAGAGTGAAGGTTCGACTCCTTTCGAGGACGCCATTTTTATTGATTATATCAAGGTTTTATGGATATTTATACATAAGAGGAATCTTAGAATTAGCACATCAAGATGATGTGTTTTTTGTTAGTCTCGTTCTAATAAGAATTGCAAGAATCGAACCTTTTCTTACTTTTGTTCTAATAGAAATCGACTCTTTTCTAATAAAACATATAAACTTAGAT
>JBKEBJ010000253.1:0-2389 GCA_047973105.1 Coprobacillaceae bacterium
GGCATGGTAAGAGCACATAGAGATATGTGTATTTTTTAATATATAAGACAATATCAATAAAAAAAGACTATCGAATCAAACCCATGTTATTTAAAACATAGGTTTGTCGACAGTCTGAAAGGATATAAAATATCCTTTTTTTTGTTTACTCTACAGTTACAGATTTAGCTAAGTTACGTGGTTTATCAATGTCACAACCTTTTATTTTTGCAGTATAGTAAGCAATTAGTTGTAAAGGAATCGCAACTAAAATAGATTGTAAAATAGGGTGTACAGAAGGCATATAATAAATATCACTAACATTAGATACTTCTTGTCCCTCTAATGTAAATAGGATAACTTTAGCCCCTCTAGCAATAGTTTCTTGAATATTACTAATAGTTTTAGCCGCTATATGTGGTTGTGTTGCAACAGCGATTACAATACTACCTTCTTCAATTAGAGCAATAGGTCCATGCTTTAATTCTCCCGCAATATAAGCATCAGCGTGAACATATGATACTTCTTTTAATTTTAAGGCTCCTTCTAAAACGCTAGCATAATCTAAACTACGACCAATAAAGTACGCATCATGTTGATTTTCTAAATACGTAGCGTAGCTTTCAAATAGCTTATCATCATTCAATAAAGTATCTATATAGTTAGGTAAATCATGTAATTGTTCTAACATGGTTTTATATTCATCAGAATTCTTTTCTAAATTTTGAGCAATATATATAGATAGTAATAATAATACAACAAGCTGTGTTGTATAAGCCTTAGTACTAGCTACCGCGATTTCTGGACCAGCACATGTATAAATGGTACTTTGTGCCTCCCTTGAAATAGTTGAACCTAGAACATTCGCAATAGCGATTGTTGTGGCTCCCTTTTGTTTCGCTAAACGAAGAGCAGCCATAGTATCTGCAGTTTCCCCAGATTGGGATACGAAAATAGTTAATGTTTTTTCATTAATAATTGGATCATTGTATCTAAATTCTGAGGCTACTTGTGTAAACGTAGGAATACCTGTTACTCGTTCAAGAACCTGTGCTCCACAAAGACATGCATGATAAGCAGTACCACAAGCAACAAAATATACCTTATTAAAATTTGTAAATGAGATATTTTCTAGTTCTTCTAATATAACTTTGTGTTCATGAATACGTCCACGTAATGTTTCTTTAATAACGTGAGGTTGTTCATGAATTTCTTTTAACATAAAGGTGTCAAAGCCACCTTTTTTAGCCGCTTCATTATCATAAGGAATCGTCGTTACTTCTTTATTGATTTCCTTTCCATTATGATTGTAAAAAGTAATATTTTCTAATTGTAATTTCGCAATTTCATAGTCCTCTAAAAAATAAACATCTTTAGAATAATCTAAAATAGCTGGAATATCACTAGCCGCAAAACTAGCTGTATTATTTTTTCCAATAACGATTGGACTATCTTTTTTAGTAATATAAATAGTATCTGGCTCTAATGTTGAAACAATACATAAGGCATAACTACCATCAATACGTTCAATCACTTTTTTTAAAGCAACCATCATATTATCTTCAAAATAGTAATCTAATAAATGAACAATGACCTCACTGTCTGTTTCAGATTGAAAAGTAAATCCTTTTTCAATTAACTCTTCTTTTAATTCTCGATAGTTTTCAATAATTCCATTGTGAACTAAAGAAATAGTATCATTCTCATTTGTATGAGGATGTGAATTTAAATTCGATGGTACTCCATGAGTTGCCCAACGAGTATGACCAATTCCAATATTACCTATTGGTTTCTTTACTTCTAATTGATCTACTAAATTTTGTAATCTTCCTTTTGATTTTAAAGTAAATAATTCTGTATCATTTACTAAAGTAATTCCTGCCGAGTCATAACCTCTATACTCTAATTTGGCTAAACCCTGCACTAAAAACGGTAAAGCTATTTCTTTACCTGAAAACGCTGTAATTCCACACATAAAAAATCTCTCCTTCTCATATTTAATTATTATCGTTATTAAATAAGAAGGATACCGAATGAATTTGTTTAATAATCACTTATTATTTTTGTTCATTGTTTGGGTAGTATCATACCCCTAGACCATCCGCCGAATACTTCGATAAGTCTAGCCCTCGTCAACTATGCATTATGCATAGTCCTGGCGCTTTATGTCAAATCTTCTCTTAATAACTATATCATTATATATTACTATATGCATAAAATGCAATAAATTTTACTAAATACGAATAAAAAAACAAAAGGTGTGAAAAATATTAAAGTAATTTCAATACAAAATATGTATAAGTAGTAGGAGGTTGAAATAATGAGTGTTCAAAACTATTTATTAGAGATTGAAAGATCGTTAGGACGTTTAGAGGAAAGTGGGATGTACGATGTTGAAAAGTATAGTCAT
>JBKEBJ010000147.1:0-4503 GCA_047973105.1 Coprobacillaceae bacterium
CTAGCTACTGGTATTAATGGAGAAAAAGAATTTGATACTAGTGTTGATAATACGATTGTTGATACGATTGAATATAACAATATAGATACTTCAAAAGAATATACTTTAGTAACAGAGTTTATTCATAAAGAAACAGGAGAAGTTGTTACATCACAGGTAGAAGAAAATGTAATATTCCCAACATCAAATGGTGAATATACAATAACACTTCAAATACCAGCTAATACCTTAAAAGAAGGAGAATATTACTTCGCTGAGTATTTATATGAAGAAAATAAAGAACATGGTGTAGATAATGCAGTAGTAGAACACAATGATAGTTCGGATAAGAATCAAACTGTATATTTTAAAGAAATGATTTCTAATGAACAAACGGCACACACTGGTGATAAGACACACATACATATGTATATATCTTTTATAGGAATAGCAATAATTATGTCTGGATATACAGTATTAAAAAAGAAAAAGCAAAATAACTAATAAATAAAAACGACATGTCTATGTGTATAGGCATGTCGTTTGCATTAGTATATTGTTTTTATGGAATGATTAGATTAATTGCTTCTTGAACATTTTCTATAGTAACTGGTAAGCTTGATCCCTCTTCTCCATCAATATCAACAATTACTTCATTATCATAACAAGATAATTCTATCTTTTTAGCGTGTTTATATATTAAAAATGGACTATCAATATGTTTCTTCAATAAGTAATCCTTTGATAATGCAACTAAATCAGTAACCGAACATTTTTTAATAACCGTAATATCTAAAAGACCATCTTGAATATCAGCGTAAGGTATGATTTTCTCAAATCCTCCTACGCGCTTAGTATTCGTTACAACAAATAACATAGCATCTTCATTAATTACTTCTTCATCATCGATTTTAATTTGTAATGGAATATTAGTTCGTAATTGTGAAGGTAGGTTAGATACTCCATTTATATAATAAGCAAGTGGTCCTAAACGCTTTTTATCATTTTTACTAACTGCGAAAGAGACATCACTAAACATTCCACCAGCAGCAACATTAATGAAATATTGATCATTAATTTTCCCAACATCACTTTTTATAATTTTAAAATTAGAAATCATTTCACAAATAGCGTTGACTTCAGATGGGAGGTTTAAATAACGTGCAAAATCATTTACTGTCCCAGCAGCTAATAAAACGACAGGGATTTTTTTATGACTATCTACCATCCCACTAATAACTTCATTAATAGTACCATCTCCACCAACAGCAACAAAAAAGTCATATTTTTTTTCGTCTGTATCTTTTGCTTTATGATAGCCATCATCTTTTTTCTCAGTATAAAAAATATCTACTGAATTAACTATTTGATCTAAAATCATTTTTCCAATTATAGCATCTAGTTTTTGTTGAATTGTACGTTGCCCCGCTGAGGGGTTAATAATAAACAAACATTTTTTCATAATATCCTATCCCTTAATTATTTCTAGTAATAATTCTACTCCCTGTTTCATCATAGTCACAGATACATATTCAAAGCGACCATGATAATTATATCCACCTGTTCCTAAATTAGGACAAGGTAATCCCATAAATGTTAATCTTGCACCATCAGTACCACCACGAATAGGGTCTGGCTTAGCTTTTAAACCAACCTTCTTCATTGCCAGTATAGCTTTATCAACACTACGCATGTTATCTTTCAATACTTCATACATATTTAAATACTGTTCCTTGAAATCCACTTCACAAACAATATATCCATATTTTGTATTTAAGTATTCACAAATATTTTTATAGATTTGGATTTGCTCTTTAATTATTGATAAATCATGGTCTCTTAAAATATATGTTAAATTAGCTTCGTCACAACCCCCTTGTATTGTATGAAGGTGATTAAATCCCTCATAACCTTCTGTAAACTGAGGTTTTTTATTTACAGGTAACATTTGTTCAAATTCCATAGCTACTAAAATAGCGTTAATCATTTCATTTTTAGCAGAACCAGGATGTACAGAACGACCATGAATAATGACTTTAGCTTCATAGGCATTAAAGTTCTCATATCCTATTTCATGAATTGTCCCACCATCAACAGTATAAGCATATGGTGCATCAAATTTTTTGACATCAAAATTATCTGCTCCGCGTCCAACTTCTTCATCAGGTGTAAATGCAATTTTAATCGGTCCATGTAATATATTAGGATTTGTTAGAATTGTTTCAACCATCTGCATAATAATGGCAACACCAGCTTTATCATCTGCACCTAATAGTGTTGTTCCATCAGTAGTAATCAAATCATGTCCAATGACATCATGTAATGCAGGAAAATCCTTTGGATCTAAATATATTTGTAAATCTTTATTGAGTAATATAGCTTTACCATCATAATTAGAAATTAGTTGTGGCTTAATATCTTTACCATCTGCGTCCGGGGAAGTATCCATGTGGGCGATAAAACCAATGGCATCTTTTTCCTTAGCATTTGCAGGGATGCTTCCATAGACAATACCATATTCATCTAAATGGGCATCACTAACTCCTAATGTCAATAATTCTTCTACTAAGTATTTCCCTAAATCTAATTGTTTAAGTGTAGAAGGAGTACTATCAGAATAAGGGTCTGATTGTGTATCAAAACTTACATATTTTAAAAATCGATTTTCTATTTTCATATCTTTTCTCCTCTATTATTACATTATATATGTATTTATGACCATAAACAAGATAAAATAGACAGTGTATTTGTATGAAATATGGTTTAAAATGTTGCTTTAAAAGTGCTTACATTGTATAATTAAGAGGTACATTTAATTGTATATTCATAAAGGAGGAAACTAGAAATTATGAAAAAACTAAAATCTTTAGCCGCTTTAGGGCTAGTTAGTGTTTTAGTTGTTGGTTGTGGATCATCTGGTGGGGATAGTGATACTAAGAAAATCGCTAAACTAGCTTGGGACAGTGATGCAACAGTATTCGATTCAACAATCGAAAACAACGCTACAACATTAATTATGCTTAATGCGCAATCTGAGGGATTATATCGCTTAGAAGAAGATGGAACACCTGTTGAAGGGATGGCAGAAAAAGTTGAAATTTCTGACGACGAAACAGAGTATACTTTCACTCTTCGTGATACTGAATGGGCAAATGGAGAAAAAGTAACTGCAGATGACTTTGTATTTGCTTTCCGTCGTATGTTCGACACAGATGTACCTGACAGTGTAAATAACCGTTTCTTAACTTTTAAAGGGTTATTAGGTCTTAAAAATTCTGATGAATTACAAGCATGGATAGATTATAAAGCATATTTGGATAATCCAGATAATTATTCAAATGATGATCCTGAAAAATCAAATATTCCAGAAGAAGCTCCAGAAGTGAAAGTGGAAGATTTAGGGATTGAAGCAGTTGATGAAAAAACTGTAAAAATTACGTTACAAGATCCTTGTCCAATTATTGGATCAATCTTAGCGTATCCAAGTTTCTTCCCACTTAACGAAAAATTCGTTACTGATGCGGGAGAAAAATATGGAACATCTGTTGATTTAACATTAGCATGTGGACCATACAAATTAACTAAATGGGAAGCAAGTAATACAATTGCTTACGAAAAAAATGAAGGATACTATGGTGCAGATGACATCAAAGTAGACGGATTAGAATTCAAAATCAACACAGAATCTACTGCTAGAGCATTAGCTTATGATTCAGGTGAAGTTATGTTTACACAATTAACTAGTGATTTAGTAGCACAATATGAAGGTACAGAAGGATATGAAACTAAATTAGAATCATATTTAGCTTACTTATCATTCAACCAAAACAATCCAGATTTCACTAATGAAAACTTAAGAAGAGCTATGGCTTTAAGTTTCAATAAACAAGATTTAGTGGATGATGTATTAAAAGATGGTTCTCAAGTAGCTAATCATATCATTCCTGAAGGATTAGCAATTGGACCAGACGGAAAAGATTTCCGTGAATCAGCTGGAAAAGACGCTGTTTATTTAGAAACAGATAAAGAAGCAGCAAAAACTTATTTTGAAACTGCTAAACAAGAATTAGGTAAAGATTCATTTGAATTCTCTTTAATGGTTGGAGAAAGAGATCCAAATAAAGCAATCGCTGAATTCTTAAAACAAGAAATTGAAGAAAACTTACCTGGTGTAACTATCACTATTGATATTCAACCATCTAAAACTTTCTATGCAATTGCAGATACTAAACAAGATTATGATATCTTATCAATCATGTGGGGTCCTGACTATCCATATCCAACAACTTATACAGATTTATGGACATCAGGTGGAGCAAACAACTATGCTGTTTACTCTTCAGAAAAATATGATGAATTACAAAAAGCAACTACTTCTGGAGATCTTTTAGAAGATCCTGAAGGAAGATGGGAAGCTTTCAAAGAAATGGAAAAATTATTATTAGAAGAAGATGTTGCAGTAGCACCAATGTACCAAAGAGGATGGGTTGGATTAATCAATCCAAAATTAGAAGGTATTGCATA
>JBKEBJ010000286.1:0-5177 GCA_047973105.1 Coprobacillaceae bacterium
TTATTCAAATAGACATGATCCATTACTCTCAATTACTTTCTTATACCAATAAAAAGATTTCTTTGGACTTCTCTTATATGTCCCTTTTCCATAATCATCACAATCCACATAGATGAATCCATATCTCTTACTCATCTGTTTTGTTGACTCCGATACAATATCTATACATCCCCATGATGTGTATCCCATGCACTCTACTCCATCATACTCTATCGCATCTAACATCGCTTTAAAATGTTCTTCAAAGTATTCGATTCGATAATCATCTTTGATACTTCCATCAGCTTCTACTTTATCATGGGCTCCTAACCCATTCTCTACAATGAACAACGGCTTTCTATATCGATCATATAAATCTACCATCGATACTCTAAGTCCGATTGGATCTATTTGCCAGCCCCAATCAGAACTTGGAATATGAGGATTCTTAATAGCAGTCATCGTATTAGCAGCCGTTTTCTTTAATCCATTATCTTCCTTCGCTACACAGGATGATGAATAATAACTAAACGATACAAAGTCTACTGGATATTCCTTCATTATTCGTAAGTCTTCTTCACGCATTTCTATTTTTAATCCTTCATTTCTAAACTTCGCTAATAAGTACGCTGGATATTCTCCATACACTTGGGTATCACTATAACAATACGTACTTCTCATATCTTGCTGCGCTTGTAATACATCCTCTGGTTTACATGTATATGGATAGTATGTTAGTTTTGTTAACATACACCCTACTTTTGATTCTGGTATGATTTCATGACATAGTTTTGTCGCTATCGCACTCGCTACAAATTGATGATGCATCGCTTGGAATATTACTTCATTCCAGTTCTTTCCTGGAAATCTATCTTCTACTAATCCTCCTGTTGTATATGGATGTCGTATCATACTATCTACTTCATTAAATGTTAACCAGTATTTTACTTTATCTTTATATCTTGTACAGATAGTTCTAACATACGTTTCAAAGAAACCTATTACTTCTCGAGAATACCATCCATCATAGTTTAATGTTAAATTGATAGGTGGTTCATAATGTGACATCGTTACTAAAGGTTCAATTCCATATTTTAAACATTCATCAAAGACATTATCATAGAACTGTAGTCCTTCTTCATTTGGCGTTGCATCATCGCCATTAGGGAAGATACGTGTCCAAGCAATAGATAAGCGATAGGTTTTAAAGCCCATCTCTGCAAACATTTTAATATCCTCTTTATAATGATGATAGAACTGTGAGCCATGACGTTTAGGATATAGTGTTTCATCGTCTGTCGCCATTGCTTCTTCAATATCTTTTGTTGTAATCGAGTTATGTGCTTTATAGTCTTGAACATCGACATTAAGATGGGATATGGCACAATCGGACACACTAATTCCTTTTCCGCCCTCTTTCCAACCACCTTCTACCTGGTTAGCAGCTGTCGCTCCTCCCCATAAAAACCCTTCTGGGAACTTTCTTACCATTGTTTTTCCTCCTACATAGTATCTAATTTTAGTATACAAAGTTTTATTAACTTCTTTAAGAGGACTATATCTTTTTGGTATGTCTAACCAGTATTATTTAATTTATAATATAAAATCTGAAACAATGTGCCATTAATCATTTTGATATCTTTCACGAGCACCAGATAAAGAATTCGCAATTTTCTCAATCTTATCATAATCACGAACTAATAAAGATGAAATACAAATATCCAATATATATTGCGTTGACATAGAATATATAGTTGTTGAAAACTGTAATTCATTTCCCGTTGTCATAATATGAATATTTTCATCTGTAAGATTAGCTAATCTTTTATCACTATTTCCTGATATTGACAATGTTGGTATATGGGAATCTTTAAGACGTTTCGCTGCTTCTATAATAGAAGGATTTTTTCCAGTATGCGATAATAATATCGCTAGTGTCGGTGTTTTATCCATCTCTAACATTCGAATATGTTCCCAATGTGGACTATTATAAACAAAACAATCTTTATTGACCCCTTCAAAACGATACGCCATTAAATTAGCTAAATGGTAATTAGCTCCATCGCCATAAATATCTATTCTTTTTGCTTGTTTTATTAAATTTGTAACTCGAATAATTGTATTTCTTTCTAATAAACTTCTAGTATAATCAACTGCTTTAGAATATATTAATGGTAATGTATGAATAATATCATCAATATTACTATCTTTATTATAGGGTTCCATTTTTAAAGATTCAGCCAATTTCATCATTTCGGGATATTCCGATGCATAAATAAATTTTAAATCGCGATATCCTTTATTTCCTAATTTTTTACATAAACGAACAATTGTTGATGCACTAGTATAACTAGCTATCGCTAAATCATTAATACTCATTTCTAAAATATCTTTTGGGTATTTAATAATATGTTCTACTACTGCTTGTTCTTGTGATGTTAATGTTTCAAGGGTTGTCATCTTATCAATTATCATTTTCTTCACCTCTGTCATTTTATAGTATCATATTGGTAAATCTATCGATATTAATTTCATATTTTGGATATTAATTTTATATATAGAAAAAGAAAGCATTCGCTTTCTTAAACTAATAATTGTAACAATGATACTACATAGACTATACAAACCATGGTTTGAGCAACTTTTTCGGTAATAACAAATGTGGATTTTTTCTTCCATACACGATACATTGCATATGGTGGACAAAGAAATATAAACATATATGTTAATATTTTATATTTTGTAAAGGGAGTAATATCTGATTTTCTCTTAGTATTTAATTCCTGTTTTAAACGAATAATATTTCTTTGTCTTTTAGTTAAACCATGGTGCTTCGATTTAATACTTTTCGTTGCCATAACATTGCCTACGCTTGTTGTATTTGTTGTTCTTTTTCAAATTGTTTATTTGAAGCAAAGACAAATGGTAAATACACAAGAATAGATAATATAATACAAATCAATTGGGTTACAACTGCCCCCATACTACCACCAGAACCTAACCATGCAATTAGTAATGGTGGGGTTGTCCACGGTACTGCATATACCATATGTCCGCAAATTCCAATCGATGTCATAAAGTATGCGAATGTTGCAGTAACAATTGGAGTAATAATGAATGGAATCATTAATATCGGACTTAATACAATTGGTAATCCAAATGTCATTGTTTCATTAATGTTAAACATTCCTGGAGCCACTGATAATTTAGCGATAGCTTTATAGTCATCTCTTTTAGAGAAGAATAGAATTGCGATTAGTAATCCTATAGTTCCTCCAGCACCACCCATTGTTGTAAAACAACTAATGAATGATTCATTTAAAATAAACTTTGGGGCTTCGCCATTTGTTACTGCATCTGTATTCGCTAATACAGCTTCTAACATCGTTGCTTGATATACTGGTTTTAAAACTTGTGTTCCATGGATTCCAATGACCCAAAAGAAACAAGATAAAGTAAAGATTAATAAATATCCTGGTAATCCTGTTAATACCCCACGTAATGGTGTTTGAATTCCAATACTAATAGCATCATATAATGTATAACTTGTAATCCCTTTGAATAATAATCCAAATCCTGAGATTAACAAAATAGTTAATACTGCGGGAAATAAAACATTAAATGATTGAGATACATTCGTTGGAACTGTATCTGGCATTTTAATACGTAATCTCTTATTATCTGCTAATCGACAATAAATTTCCATCGAAACTAATGCAACAACCATCCCTAAAAATAACCCTTGAGCATTTGTGAATTGCCTTGGTAATACATTCGCTACATTAACTAATCCCTCTACTCCTTCAACTTCAATATTAGTAAATGAATCACATAGAGATACATAACTAGACATCGCAACAATTGGGGCAATGACTTCTTTATGTCCTAGTTCTCTAGCCAATTCAATCGCAATCAATACAACTGCACCTAATGTAAAGAAATTTAGTGTTGCATAGTTTGCGGCCGTAAACATATCTGTTAAATTTTCTAACCATGCCATTCCTGGAACTTTCGCCAAAGAAATTCCAGTTGTTGTTGTAGAACAAACAACATTAGAAAATAAAGTACAGAATGCTCCAGCAATGATAATAGGTAATAATGCCGTAAATGCATTCTTAATCGCTGTCATATGACGTTGATTTGATATCTTTGATGATACAACTAACAGCGCTTCTGTAAACCTCTCCATAAACCTCTCCTCCTTATAAATTGCATAGCAATCATTGGTTATATTGTAAGGGTTTACTTTTTTTGTTGGAATATAAAAAATAAAGATTGGCATAGAGATGTCAATCTTTATTACTTTCTATATTTAGTTTTGAAATTACTTGCCATTAATATCATCGAATAGGGATATTAATAATTGGTTACTATTTAACCAATCATTATTTTTTAGAAGAGTGATTGTTATCTTCCTATTTTAAGGTGTATTAGAAATTTATCAGCTTTATATCAATAATTTTTTATAAAGATTACAAAAGTTGTAGTTCAATAATTTTTTGCTTAACATCTAAAGTACAAACGTGTGATAAATATTTCTCAATAGGTAGATTCCTTGTAAACCTTCCTAACGCTTTTGGCCCAAAATTCAGTCTCATTGTATACAACGATTCTTTCCTTGTATTCGCTATTTCACCAATCCACGCATTTAGGAAAACATATCGGTTATCATTCACTGATTTTTTTGAGTAATGTTCTTCATCTTCAGACATTATTACCCCATCGCACCAAAAACGTCGATGTAGCTCTACTTCTGATTTTGATAATAGCTTACATATTTCGTACTCTAAAATAACACAATCAAACAATCTTTCTACCTCCTTATGTAAATAATCCAATATTATAACTACTAAATAAATTTTAATAATATCTATTCAAACATTATCATCTGGGAATGTTTGAATCAAATATTTACTCTATAAACTACAATTCTGAAGTCTGAGCCACATTCAAAAGTATCACCGTTTTATACTTTCTTTCGTGTTAAAAAGATTCCAATAACTCCCCCTATAAGGACAATCGGTGCTAATCTAACAAACAACCATTCAAGTGCATGAAAAGCTACTCCAATAACACTGGTTTCAGGATCACTATAATCCCAACTTAAGTAAGGACTATTTAATACTATTAAGGCTGCAAAAATTGTTACTACGATGGCACACAATAAGATAAATAACCAATGCAGTGTTTTTCGTCTT
>JBKEBJ010000288.1:0-9441 GCA_047973105.1 Coprobacillaceae bacterium
CTATCTCTTTTGGAATTGATCCTGTTAATTGATTTCCATTTAAATATAATCCGGTTAAGGCTTCTAAATGACCTAATGTTGTAGGAATTGTTCCAGACAATTGATTTCCATTCAAATATAAAGTTTTCAATGAAGAAAGGTTCCCTAGCTCTGATGGAATTGATCCTGTCAATTGGTTATTATGTAATTGTACATATAGTAACGAGTTCATCTCTCCCATACTTGTTGGAAGAGAACCTGTTAATTGATTATTCGCTAAATATAATAAGCTTAATGATGACATATTACCAATAGTTAAAGGTAATTCACCAGTTAAATTATTGCCTTGTAGTTGTAATTGTTTTAATGTCGAAAAACATTGTATACCTTCTAAAGTCCCAGTAATTCCTTGTGATGATAAATTTATTGACCCTGTATATGTTGCTGCTTCTGTAATACTAATATATCCATCCCCATTAGCATCAATTGTTCCATAAGTAGCATGGTTTACAATAGCATCATTTAATGGTTTTGAATTTTCATTAAAGGCCCAATCTACTGGTGCCGTTGATCTTGCTTGACGTGTATATGTTACAATTTCTAAATTAGTAGCTTGTATATTCTCAATATCTGTTGTTAGTCCCTCTAATTCAATCTTATCTTCTTCAACATTTTCTTCTTTTATTCCTTCTACTTCATTTGCTTTTATTAAAGTTGGCGATGTTAACCCTAATACTAATCCACTCATTAGTAAACATAGAAACATCCCTTTTACTTTTACTTTCATTTTCTTCCTCCAAAATTGACTATTTTAAATCTATTTGATATTTTGCATACTGATTATTGTTTGTATATATAACAACTAAAATAGTTCCCTTAAATGTTCCTATAATCTTGTTATCTTTTGGTATATCATATTTTATATCGTTATATATAATATATGATTGGTTATAATTCATTTCTTTATATATATCATTAATGGCTAACTCTATATAATCTATGTAATTATGAATTCCTATTATTTGTGGTGCAAATTTATTAATATTTGTTATATTAATATCTACATATTCATCTACCACACCTATTTCATAACTTCCATTTTCACTAGCGTAAAATATTACTTTATTGTTCTCTAATGTAAATATTCTTTCTTCTTCTTTAAAAAAAATTTTAATATCTTTTTCCTCTATATCATCATTTACAGTTATTGTTATAGGTATAGCATATCTAGTTACATTTTCATCAAATTCTATTTCTAATATTTGATCATATCCATCTTTAGTTTTATTATTTAATGTTGTCAGAATCACATTAGATGGCGTTTCCTTTTTCTGATCTTTTTTTCTTGAAAAAGAATAATAGCCGATACAACTATAATGCAAACAAGAATACTTAAAATAATGGTTTTATAGGATAATACTGTTACTAGGTTTTGTAGTAATGAAACTACTTTATTTGGTGAATTCAAATTATAATTGAATTCATGTTTTTGTTCACTATAGAGTTTTTCTTGATAATTCCGAATACTCGTTCCTAATAATGTTAGTATTGGAATATTATATAATTTAATATTATTTTTATCTTGATACTCTAGAATCTGTTGTTCTAAATTTTTGCGTCCATAGTGTAGTCTTGATCTTACATTTGCAGTATTACATTCTAATATTTCTGAAATCTCATTAATTGAAAACTCTTCTAAATAAAATAATATTATTGTCTCTCTTTGCTTTCTTGGCAAATTATTGATAAAAGAAACAACTATTTCTTTTAATTCATTTAAATCATAGATTTCTTTAGGTGAAGAATCTCTTTTATTATCTGATATACTTGCTACAAAATCTTCTGCAAAGTCATCATAATTAGATATCTTATTATCCCTTTTTTTCTTATTCCGTAAATGTGTATAACATTGTCTCGTAACAATGCGATACATCCAAGAATTGAAATATTCAACATTCTTAAGCGTTGCTAATCCTTTGAATATTGAAAGTAGGGATTCTTGTGTCGCATCTTCTGCATCCGTTTTATTTCTAGTTATCGTGTAACACCAAAAATACACCTTTTTTTCTATATACGGATATAGTTCTTCAAACTTACTATTATCTTGTTGTACCCTTTTAACAATTTGGGCAAGATCCATATCATTCATTTTTTCCCTCCTCCAGTTATTATTCACTTACCCTCATTAAACATAGTTGTAAGTAATTTCATAAAGGTTAGAAAATTTTATAAAAAACATTAATTTTCTAATAAATACATGTATTAAAATAACAAAAAAAGTAATATCTAATTTGTGATATTACTTTTTAACATCATTTAATAAAGTATTGTATATGAAAAGAATAAGCTATATTGCTTATTCTTGCACTATTAATACTCTATATTATTTTCTAAGTCTTCTCCATTAGTACTTATTACTTTTTTATACCAATAGAAAGATTTTTTCTTATAGCGTTTTAAATCTAATACATCATTCGTTGTTCGATTAATATATACAAATCCATAACGTTTACGCATTTCTTTATGGCTACTTAGAAAATCAATTGGTGACCAAGCTAAATATCCTAATAAATCTACACCATCTTCAACAATACTACGTTTCATACTTGTTACATGCATTTGATAGTATTCAATACGTTCATCATCATAGACTTTTCCATCCTCTAATGGTTCATCAATACCAATACCATTTTCTACAATAAATAATGGTTTTTGATATCTTTCATATAGTTCTACTAAAGCTAAACGCATTCCTTCAGGATCTTTTTGCCATCCCCATTCATTAGCTCCATAGTTTGGATTTTTCAAACGTCTTGTATCTTTCATAATAGCGTCTTCTTGTGCGATTACATCATCATAGGGAATATCATCAAAAGCACCAGTAACACCTGTACGATAATAAGAGAACGCTAAATAGCTTAATTTCTTCGCTGCTGAAGCAATTACTGCATACTCTTCATCGCTAGCGTTTAATGTGACATCTCTTTTCTCCATATAATTGATAAAATAGTCTGGTAATTTACCAGCAGTCATAATATCAAATGGTAAATAATTATGCATTTTATTTTTGAATTGTGTTGCCCATAAATCTTCTGATTTAATGCTCTTTGGATTGAATGGACAATGTCCAAGCATTCCTGCTACATTTGTATTTGGATCTGTTTTCATAATCACTTCTACTGCTTTAGCATGCGCAACTTGTACATTGAATGTTAATTGACTGAAATATTCTCCATCACTCATTCCTTCTGGTTGTAAAGCCCCTGCTACTAAATCAGAATGAAATGGCGCTAAGTTAATTTCATTATACGTAATCCAATATTTTACTTTTCCTTTTAAACGTCCTACGACATGTCCAACATGTCTAGCATAAAAATCTACAACTTCTTTAGACATAAATCCATTATACTTTTTAAATAAATGATCTGGCATATCAAAATGAACTAAAGATACAACAGGTTCAATCCCTGCAGCTAACAGGCAATCTACCATATCTTCATAAAAATCTAATCCTTTTTCATTAGGTAATTCCTCATCCCCTAAAGGATGTATTCTTGACCATATAACAGAGAATCGATAGGCTTTAAATCCCATTTCCTTCATATGTTCAATATCTTCTTTATAGTGATGATAATGATCACTTGCAACACTAGTATCAGAATACATTTGTGGTATTCCTGGCTCTGGTGTTACCACCATAGTATCATATACATTTAGACCTTTACCATCTTCTAAATAACCACCTTCGGCTTGTACATTACTTAATGCAGCGCCCCAAAGGAAATTATCTGGGAATGTTTTATTTATCATATTAAACTCCTTCTTTTGTTGTCATCATAATAACCATATTTCCTTCAAACGTAACTTCTGTATTAATAGGGATTAAAAAGTTACTTCCAACACACACTTCTTGATTATCAACGCGCCCTGTTCCTCTTACAACTGTAGCTAATTGATAGTTTTCATCTTTATACTTTGTTTTACCTGTGACATCTACTTTTGTAACTGTAAAAGAATCATTTTGAATATATGTTGTTTTCTTTAAATTTTCATAGTTTTCTATCTTTGGATGAATACTATTTTTCATTTCTTCTGGATTATATGAAAGACAATCAATTGCTTGTTGCAGATGTAATTCACGCTCATTTCCTTTTTCATCTTTTCGATGATAATCAAAGAAACGATATGTGATGTCTGTTGCTTGTTGTATTTCATATACAATATTATCCTTCTTTAAAGCATGTAATAATCCTGCAGGTAAGTATACAAAATCATCTTTTTTTACTGGTAAATGTTTTATTAACTCCATCCATTTTTCTTGTTTAATATAGGATTGTAAATCTTCTTTATCCTTGGCTATATGCCCATAAACAATATCCGAAGGGGTTGGTGCTTCTAAGAAATACCATGCTTCATTTTTTCCCATTGGATATCCAATTTTTTTAGCGTATTCACTATCTGGATGGACTTGTATACTTAAATCATCATTTGGTCCTACTAAAGAAATAATAACTGGGAACTCTCCTTTTTTATTTCCAAACAATTCTTGATGTTCATTCCACAGTGTATATAAATCTTTTCCTACATATGGTTCACTAAGACAAATCGTTGCATCTCCTTGTTGTCCACTAAAAGCCCAAGCTTGTCCAACATTATCTGGAAATTCATTGTATTGAAAATAATCTTTGACTATATCTGTTCCCCATATTGTAACTTTTGGTATTGGTTTAAAAAACAAAACTGACATTTCTCTTCTCCTTTATTTCATAACTAATGTAAATAAGGCAACGACAGCTGTAAGTGATGATAATACTGAAGCTACTTTTACATACTTTGGTTGTACTTCATAACGATAACGAATATGATACGCCTTATTAACTTGTCTAGCTTTACGGCTATGATACGAAGACAATAATGCAACTACTAATATAATAATACGCATCCATAAACTTGTTCCTACACCCCAAGATGCGGGCCAAGGAAAAATTCCTAAAGCAAAAGCAATAATAGCAGTTCCTAATGCTGGAATGACATATGGATTTTTTAAATCCATTTGTTTCTTTTCTTTTTTGGATATGTTTTTTTGTTTATCTTGTTCTTCACTTGCTAGTTTTGCTTGAAACTTTTCTACATCGCCTCGTTGTTTTACAATAACTATTTTCTCTCCACAACTATCACAAAACTTAGCTCTATCATTAACTTTACTCCCACATTTTCGACAATACATAATGATTCTCCTATCTTAATAGTACATGTTGCATATTTACTAGAATAATATACGAACTAATAAAAATTTCTGCGATAGCCATTGGGTAATTAGAATTGACTGCAAAACCTTTTTTCTTTGATTGATGATCTTTGATTAATGCCATAACTCCACAACCAACAGCTCCAATATAAAGAAATGTACTGATAATAAATATTATTTTATAATCCATATTCATGGAATTAAAAATAGTAGCGATAATTCCATCAAATCCGACTAATCCAACTAGAAATAAAATGATACCTAGTGATGGCCAAATATTTCTTTGTGCTGGTTCTAATTGTTTTGTTTGTTCTACTTTAGCACGTTCTTTTTTTGTTTGTTTTTCTGGTTTAACAGTTTCTTGTTTCACCTCTTCAATTGGTTTACCACAATGTGAACAATAAATTGTATCGTCTGGTAAATCCTCTCGACAATATGGACATACTTTCATATCATTTTCCTCCTAGTTTTATTTAAAGAAAGGCTTGAATCCCTCCAAGCCTCCTTTGTATTACTTCATTTTTTATTTAAGCGGCAGCTGTCATTGCTTCTTCTTCAGCAATACGTTCAACTTCTGATTTTTCATATGATTTCCAGAATGGATAGAATATTACTAATCCAATTAAGAAGTTAATTAATACTATAACAATACCACCTATAGATCCACCTGTTGATAAATACCCTAGAATTGGTGAAGGTGTTGCCCAAGGTAAATTCAAATACATTCTTCCAACAAATCCAATACTTGTTGCAAAGTATGTTAGTGCTCCAGTAATTGTATGTGTTAATACAAATGGAACAGCTAAGAATGGATTTAATACAATTGGTAATCCGAACATCATTGGTTCGATGATACAGAATATTGCAGGTGGGAAACTGATTGCTGCTAATGGTTTCAAGTGTGGCAATTTCTTAGAAGATCTAAACATATAGAATAGAATTGGCCAACAAGTTGATACCCACATAAATAATCTATTTAAGTTTGGAACCCAAATATATGGAATGGCTTTCCCTGCTTCAAATGCAGCATTGTTTTCAATCATCCAAGTTTGAGTAAATGCATTTGTTACAGCGTTTACAATGTTATCTCCATGAAGCCCACAAATCCATAATACAGAAACCAAGAAATAAGCTAATGTATAAACAAAGATATTATCAGCTGCTGAGAATATTGGTAATAACATTTCTCCAATTAATTGTGGAATATTTACACCCATTAGTGTACGTAGTCCCCAACAAATTAATGCTGTAAAGAAATATGGAATAATAGCTGAGAAACTATCAGATATAGCTGGCGGCACTGAATCTGGTAGTTTAATACGAATGTTGTACTTATAACATAGTGCAATAATGTTAGTAGAGACAGCTGCAGCGATAATGGCAGTAATTACCCCAGCGCCTCCCCAGAAGTTAGTTTCTAAAGCACTAACTCCATCAGCAGTTTGAGCAATGGCGTTATAGTTTAATAAGACGAACGCAAAGAATGAACCAATTGCTCCTGTTGTTTTATTGAATCCTTTAATTTCTGCATATTCTGATCCAATTGAGATAACCATATAAACGGCCATAATACCCATTGATAAACTATTTACCAATACTAGATCCGCTGCATATGGTTTTAAGAATGGTAATAGGGCTGTTTTAGTTAACCCACCATCAGAACCTAACAGATAAATAATTAAGAATATTGAACCAATCATTGTAATCCCAACAGATCCAACCATCCCTCGAGTAATCGCTTGGATGAATGGGATTTGTCCGAACTTAGTCATTGGTCCAGAAATTTTGTCCATAGCACCCATGAACTTGTCCATAAAGGACATCTTTTCTGTAGACATGTTTTATTCTCCCTCCATGTTTAGTTTTGTTAGAGAAACCGACATAATTCTTCTTTTTAATGTAAACGTTTTCTCTATACATTTATATTATAAAACACAATATCTTATTTTTCTATACAACGATTTGTCATATATCATGCCAGAGTTTTAATTGTTTGTACAAAAACAATGATAATATCTTAGTTTTTAAGTATATTAATTATTTTTTTATTTTGAGAAAACGTTTACAAATATTTGCCTAATTTTATTGGTTTTCACATTTATTTGTGATATTGTATAAGTAGTGATAGGTAATCGTTCACACGTGGAGGAAATAATATGCAATTAGAGAAAAAAGAAATTCAAATCATAAAATTATTATTATCTGCTAATACATTTATGTCTTCTTATACAATTGCTGAATATACAGGTATTAATCGTCGTTTAGTTCGTGATGAAATGAACCAGATAAAAATTATTCTGCATGCATTAGGTTATACATTAGTTTCAAAAGCTTCTAAAGGGTATTTAATAGAACCCATATTTCCTAATACGATGCACGAACTATCTGTGAAGATAGATAAATTTGAACAATCACATTACAGTAAGGTTCCTAACCTACCTAGTGAACGTGAAGATTATATAATTCGTCGTTTATTAAACACCAATGATTTTATAAAAATTGATACCTTAGCACAAGAATTACTAATTAGTCGTTCTTCTGTTTCTAATGATTTAAAAGGAGTTAGAAGAGTATTAAAGAAATCTAATCTAGTAATTAAACAAAAACCAAATTATGGATTGAAAATATATGGAAAAGAGATTGATTGTCGAAAACCATTAGTTGATATTTTCTTTACTAATTTTCAAGATTCTGCCATGTTTTATGATTTACTTCGTTACTCAAATGAAGATAACCCTATTATTGAAACTATTATTCTTCAAATTATTGAAGATTTCAATATTGATATCTCCGATGTATCTGTATGTGACTTCCTTTTATGTGTCTCTGTTAATATTACTCGTATGCGTCTAGGCTTCTTCTTAGATAGCACCAAATCTATAGAAGGTGTTAAAGATCGTATAGAGTTTTTAGCTGCTAGTAAAATGGCCGTTTCTATCGAAAAAAAACTTGGCTTTACAATTCCAGAAGAAGAAGTTATTCAGATGGGAATTGAGCTAATCAGTAAACGTTCTTCTACAAATATGATTCCTTATCAACGAAAAAAAGCAATCCTATTAGCTAATGAGTCATTAGAAGAAATTTATAATCAAACACGTATCGATTTACGAAATCAAAAAGAACTACAAGAAGAATTAATTCGTTATAATCAAGGAACATTAGTCCGTCAGTATTTTGATACAAAACTAAGAAATCCTCTTTATTTAGAAATCAAACAAAAGTACGCTCTAGGTTATGAATTGGCCAATATTATTTCTACAGTATTTGTTAAAAACAATGATCTTCCTCTTTCTTTAAGCGAACTTAGTTATTTTGCGATTATGTTAAATACAGCCTTAAATAGAGGTAAACAAATAAAGAAAAAAGTATTATTAATCTGTGGTTTAAGCAGTGGAACTACGCAATTAATTGAATGGCAATTACATCAACGTTTTGGAAATGAGATTACAGTTTCAAGTACAACACAGTATTATAAATTACGACATGAAGATTTATCTCTTTATGATTTTATTATTTCAACTATCCCTATTCATGATACATTAGTCATTCCATGTATTCATATTAATCCGATTATGGAAGATGATGATTTTAATAAGATTGAAAACTATCTAGCCTATACTTTTTATAATCATGGTATAGAAACGTGTTTTCATCCTAAGCTTTTTAAAGCAAACTTACATACTAATAAAAAAACAGAAGTTCTTAATACCTTCTATAAATTAGTAAAACAACAATTTACTTTAAAAGATTCTTCTTTACGTAATGCATTAAATAAAAGACAGGGATTAGTAATTTATGAATACGATAATTTAATATCGGTGATTCGTTATAACAAACCTATTAATAATACAAATATTGTTTCTGTTATTATTTCTGATCATCCTCTTCCTGGATATCAAAAAGATATTCAAATTTATATCTTACTTGCATTTAAAGAACGTGATGAGCATTTGGCGAATGCCATTACTAATGCTTTTATTCAGTTATCTCAAGATAAAGGAGCGATAGAAGAAATTATCTCCTCTCCAAGTTATCATAACTTTATTCGTATTTTACAAGATCATAAATAGAAAATACTAGAACCAATGGTTCTAGTCAGACTGTTGACAATCAAAAAAGGATTGTTAACAGTTTTTTCTATTCACATCTTTTTGTGACTTCCTCTATATTCGATACATATAGCTATTAAAATGGTATAATTAATGTATAGAAAT
>JBKEBJ010000346.1:0-2446 GCA_047973105.1 Coprobacillaceae bacterium
ATTAATAATGGATCAGTTCTTGTAGAAGATAAAAAAATCATTGGTGTTTTTAAAGACTATCAAAGGATTGAAGCTGATCGGATAATTGATGCGAAAGGAAACTATATTATACCTGGATTTATTGAAACACATACGCATGGTGCCATGGGATATGATTTTAATACTTGTCAAATGGAAGATATCTATAAAGTTAGTGATGCGTTATTAGAAGAAGGAACAACTTGTTTTATGGCAAGTGTCACATGTGAAAGTCATGACTATATGTTACAACTCTTAGAACAATATGAAAGTTGTGATGTTCCTAATTTATTAGGTGTCCATATAGAAGGACCATTTATTAGTAGTAATAATAAAGGAGTTATGAAACCAGAATGTTTACAAGATCCTAGCATTGATAAATTTAATGATTTTCTATTACATTGTTCAAAGATAAAAGCTATGACCCTAGCTCCAGAATTACCAGGAGCTTTAGACTTAATTACTCATGGAAATAATAAAGGTGTTGTTATGAATGTTGGTCATAGTAGTGCTACGGCGCATCAGGTAGTGGAAGCTCAAGAATATGGTGCTAAAGGAATTACGCATTTATATAATGCAATGGGACAACATTTACATCGAGAACCTGGAGTTGTTACAGGTGCGATGATTTCTGATTTACTATGTGAACTTATTGTTGATGGTTTTCATATTCATGAAGATGTTATTAAAGCAACATATAAAGCAATTGGAAAAGAACGAATTGTATTGATTTGTGATGCGAACCCTTGTAAAGGATTACCAGATGGAGTTTATCCTTTCTCTGGTAAAATTGTAGAAATCATCGATGGAAAAGCCCGCGTTAAGGAAACTGGAAGAATTGCAGGGAGTACTTTAGCTCTAAATGAAGCATGTCGTAATATGGTCCGTCTATGTGATTGTAGTATCGAAGATGCAGTCTATATGGCGTCAACGAATCCTGCCAAGATGTATGGGTTAAATAAGGGGAAATTAGAGGTTGGATATGATGGTGATGTTGTTATAATAAATAATAATTTTGATATATTGGCTGTAGTTAATGATGGAGATGTTAAGAAGAATACTCTAAATATATAATAGTAAATGAATATACGGGAGGATAAAATATTGAAAAAATTAAAAGTTATCTTAATAAGTACTTTATGTATTTCTTTATTATCAGGATGTGCTCCAAAAAGTAAAACAATTGAACCTGTAGAACAAGGAGAACCAAAATCATATCGTTCTATTGCTTATGTAACCGTACCAGCATCGGATAATTGGCGTTGGATAGGAAACGATGAAAATGGCAACATAACATCCGATGTTGATACGGATTACGTAACCCATATTAACTTTGCATTTGGGATGTTGGAAGCATATCAATATGAAGATGATAAAACAAAAGAACCACTAAAAGATGGTGATATCGTTTCTAAAGAAGCTTATAAAAATCCAGAAGATAATAAATATCACTATCAAGTAACATTAAATGGTTGGATTGAGGAAATGCAAAAAACAGTAGAAGGTGGAGAATACTTAAAGGCATTAGTTGCTTTAAAAGAACAAAAACCAGATTTAAAAGTATTATTATCAATAGGTGGATGGGATTCGGATGGATTTTGTTATATGGCACACACCAAAGAGGGAAGAACAGAATTTATAGAAAGTGCAATCTCTATTATTCATGAATATGGTATTGATGGAATTGATATTGATTGGGAATATCCATCTGTAGATTGGGGCGTTATTGCTGCCTGTGATGATTGTGAAGAAGATGCAAAAAAGTTACTTATAGAATTTAGGGAAGCTTTGGATAAAGAATTTCCAGATACTCATAAATTACTAACTATTGCTTCTGGAGCTTCCACACCTTGGGTAGATGAAGAAACATTTAAAGTTTTAGATTATATGAATGTCATGTGTTATGACTTTGATTCTGGTAGTGGTCAAGCACAAGCAGATTTAGAGAGAAGTGAAGGCTTTATGATTGATCATTTATTAATGGTTGGAGACACACCAGAAAATAGAAGTAAAATAAACCTAGGTGTACCATTTTATAATGAAGGAGGCCCTTATTTAGTTCCTTATCATAAAGGATGGGATGGACATATTGATACAAGTCCAGAAATTCTTGTTGAAAAAATGAATTGGGTAAAAGAGTATGGATATGGTGGTGCGTTCTATTGGGCATATTCAATGGATGTTTATGAAAGTGATGTTAGTAATCCCGATGATCCTGAAATAAAAATTCTCCAAAGAACAGTCTATAAAGAACTAAACAAAGAGTATAATGATAAATATAATAAATAAGGACAAGTTATAAAACTTGTTCTCAGACCGTTGACAATTGACCTCAATTGTTTAACGGTTTTTTCTATGTTTTACTAAATACTCGTATCTTCATTGGGAATATAAAAAAATAGGTCTATCTCGCCCTATATCACTCCTG
>JBKEBJ010000367.1:0-7619 GCA_047973105.1 Coprobacillaceae bacterium
CTATAATAAATGAGATGTTAAGATAACTTATATCTGCAAGATGAGGGGAAAGAATGAAAAAGATAAGATTTGGAAAATTAGAAATATTCGGATATTTAGGATTGTTAATATGGGTAGTAGTGATTTTTATTCGTGGATATGATTTTTCTGATAATGACTTATTTCTTTTTTTACGTGGGATTTTACCAAATCTTGGTGCAGCATGGGCAGCAACTATGTTTGGTAAGTGGATTATAACCACAATGGGACAAAAGAAAATAACTATTAAATCATATTTACTTCTTTGTGTTGGAATCTTTCTTTTAGCTTTAGGCTCAGAAGTAGTGCATGATATTTTCTTCAATAGTCCATTTGATATCTATGATATTTTTATTACTATACTAGCTCAAACATGCATCTTTATAGTCCCAGTGTTTACAAAAGATGATTGTTTTAAATAATTAGAATGCTTATTTGTGAAATGTATCTAAATATATTATTATATACTATAGATAACTACTATTTTGAAAAGGGGTGAAGCAATGGAAAAGTTATTTTTAGCATCTTTATTTAAAGATGTCAAAAAACAGTTTATGGATTTTGTGGATGAACCACTAGAAGGTAAAACAGTAACTTTTATATCAACAGCAGCGATACCTGATAACTTGAATTTTCATGTTAAATACAGTATGAGATTATTAAGGAAAATGGGATTAAATGTCGAAGAACTTGAGGTTTCAACTGCTAGTAGTGAAGAAATAAAGAGTAAACTAAGCAATAATGATTATATCTTTGTGAATGGTGGAAATACTTTTTTCTTGCTTCAAGAATTGAAACGATCAGGTGCAGATACGATTCTTAAGGAAGAGATAAATTCTGGTAAGCTTTTTATTGGTGAATCTGCTGGTGCTATGATATTAGCACCAAATATTGAATATGGTGCAGCAATGGATAAAGTAAAAGATGCGCCACTATTAGAAGATTATAATGGTCTAGATGTTATTGACTTTTATCCAGTTCCTCATTATACAAATTTTCCTTTAAAAAAAGCAGTTGATATAATTATTCGTGATTATGGAGTTGCTTTACATTTAGTGCCAATTAAAAATTCACAAGCAATAATAATCAATAAAGGAATCAGAAAAATTGTTTAACTAATATAAAAAATAACATATCAATCAAGATATGTTATTTTTTAATACATGTTAGTATGTATAGAATCCCAAGTTATAATTTCATCATCCAAAAGTGATGAGCCATCTGCTCCAACGTAAATAGGGGTTGCACCTTTAATTACCCAATCAATGCCATGTTCAATTTCCCAGTCACATTCAAATTGTAGTGTCCAAATAGGTATATCGTTTATTACTGAAAATGAAATAGTAGCGATATGCATATACTCTAAGATTATTGATGGTGTAGTCATTAAATCATCCTTGATTGCTAAGTAAACATTCCCAAAATTATATTTAGTTAAATGTAAATCAAGTATACTTTTTGCTGTCTGTAATTGTAGTTCTTGTAGAGAGTTATAAGTAGATTGATGTTTTTGAACATCCTCAGCAATAGCTTTTGCTTCTTCTTTAGAAAACCATCGATCTATAAAATTAGTTAATACACAAATATCACCACTATTCCATTTCTCTATAAAGGATTCTGCTTCTTCAGGGGTATCTTCTGCATCAAACATACTGTGAAAGGATTCACCAGTATAATCCATGAATTGAATGGCATCTTTAATACTTGTCTCAAATAATATATCTTGTTCTGATTGAAGGGAGTTATTTAAAGCGTCCAAATTGTCATAAAGATATTTCTTTTGATCGCTTGCGTAATAAAAGTTGACAGATTTGTTAAAGAAATCCATTTGGATATCTTCATTAATGTATTCTTTTATTTGTTCATTTGAAGGACTGGTGATTATATTTGTCTCTTCTTTTTCTTTCTTTTTAAAGAATGATAATATTTTTTTCATTACTGTAATCTCCTATTTGTTGTTTTCATTAATAATTATACATTGTTATATATATAGTTGGAAGGATAATGATATTTTCTAACACCATAATTATGTACTTAATATAAAATCTATTTGTTCGAATTGCGATAATGCAATTTTTTATAATTAAACAACATTTTAATGTTGCATTTACGCAATTATTGGTTATAATAAAATTACAAGAAGTTGCGTTTATGCATGAAAGGAGTTTTATTATGGAGATAGGAGATAAACTGCGTATACTAGCAGATAGTGCAAAATATGATGTTTCCTGTAGTTCGAGTGGGAGTAATCGTAAAAATACGAATGATGGTATAGGAAACGCTAAAGCATGTGGAATATGTCATAGTTTTTCAGCGGATGGAAGGTGTATTTCTTTATTAAAGATACTAATGAGTAATTCTTGTATTTATGATTGTAAGTATTGTATTAATAGAGCTTCTAATACTATTGAAAGAGCTTGTTTTACACCAAAAGAGATTGCTGATTTAACAATTAATTTCTACAAACGTAATTATATTGAAGGACTATTTTTAAGCTCAGGAGTAATTAAAAATCCAGATTATACAATGCAAAGGTTAATAGAAGCAATTCAAATTATTCGAAATAAATATAAGTTTAATGGGTATATTCATGCTAAAACAATTCCTGGTGCTAGTCAAAATCTAATCAATGAACTTGGCTTATTAGTTGATAGAATGAGTATTAATATCGAATTGCCTTCGAGTCGTAGCCTACAATTATTAGCTCCTAATAAAGAAAAAAATAATATTATTGAGCCAATGAAGTATATTACAAAAACAGTTAGAAAAGACCGAAAGTTTGTTCGAGCTGGACAAACTACGCAATTAATTATTGGAGCTACACCAGAATCCGATTATCGAATTCTTTCCCTAGCAGGAAATATGTATGATTCCTTACGCATGAAAAGAGTATATTATTCAGCATATGTACCCGTCAATACTGATTCCAATTTACCTGTATTAAAAGATCCACCATTGTTAAGAGAAAACAGATTGTATCAAGCTGACTGGTTATTGCGATTTTATGGTTTTGAAGTTAAAGATTTGTTGGATGAAAACCATCAAAATTTTAATACTTTATTAGATCCAAAAGCAGATTGGGCATTACGCCATATGGATCAATTTCCAGTAGAAATAAATAAAGCAGATTATTATACATTATTGAGAGTACCTGGCATTGGCGTATTGTCAGCTAAAAAAATAGAATCTGCTAGAAGATATCATAAATTAACATTTGAGAATTTAAAGAAAATGAGAATTGTCTTAAAACGTGCTAAATACTTTATTACTTGTGATGGCAAATATTTTGCTAGTTCATCCTTTTTTGATAAAAATGTTATTAGTAATGCTTTAATTCATGATGAAAGAAAGTTATTGGCAGCACCTTCAAACAATGTCCAATTATCACTCTTTGAACCTACACAAAAGGATAAAGTAGAATGCACCACTGGTCAATTATAGATGCTATCTATATTTATGATGGGACAATTGAAGGGTTATTAACAGCCATTTATAAATGTTTTGAAGAAAAGACAATACCTAAACAAATAATGTTAGAAGAGGAATATATAGGAAATTTATTTGATCAACCATTGTTCATAGAGAGTAATACTGATAAATCTAATTATCTTTTAAATGCTATTCAATCTAAAATATCTGACCTAACATTATATTACGTATACACTGCATTTTTATCAGGCGATATAAATCGAGCCACATCCATTATGAAATATGTTATATACGCATTTAAATATGGACGTAATATCAATTATATGAAAAGTCTAGATTGTGTCATTGAAATACAACGAATTTGTAAGAATGTAACAGGTGAAGCACATCGTTTTTTAGGATTTATTAGATTTAGAGAATTATCTAATGCATTTTTATATGCCGAATATGAATCTGATAATAATATATTAGGATATTTAGCTGAACATTTTAGAAAACGATTAAAACAAGAAATTTGGATGATTCATGATAAAAAAAGGGATTTAGTTGCATTATATAATCGTGATAAATATGTAATTGTTGATGCCACTACGTTAGATATATCTTTATTAGAAAATAGCCATGAAGATATGTATTTAATATTGTGGAAAGATTATTTTAAAAATATCAGTATTAAAGAAAGAGAAAACAAGCGTTGCCAAATGCATTTTATGCCTAAAAAATATTGGAAATATTTACCAGAAACTTGAGATGAGGAGAAAAAATATGCAAAAAAGGATACTATCTAGCAATGAAGCAAGGGAGAAGTTAGTTCGAGGAATTGATCAACTGGCTAATACAATTAAAGCAACACTAGGGCCAAAAGGAAGAAATGTTGTAATTGCTAATGAATATACAGGACCTTATATTACGAATGATGGGGCAACAATTGCTCGAGAGTTTATTTTAGAAGATGCCTTTGAAAATGTTGGTATTGAATTAGTAAAAGAAGTGGCTTTAAAAACCAATGATCTTGCAGGGGATGGAACAACTACAGCGACATTATTAGCACAAAAGATGATACATGAAGGAATTACTTATATTGATAAGGGATATAGCCCAATATTAATTAAAGAAGGAATAAAAAAGGCAGTAGATTTAGCTGTAGAATACCTTATGCGATCAAGTATTGAGGTTTCTACATCATCAAAAATCAATGATATTGCATATATTTCATCAGGTGAGATGGAGATTGGTAAAATTATTGCTCAGGCATTTGAAAGCAATGGTAAAGATGCTCTAATATCCATTGAGGAATCTAGAAGTACTAAAACAGGATTAGAAATAGTAAATGGCTATAAAATTGAAGAGGGATATATCTCTCCTTATATGCTTAGTGATAAAGAAAAGATGGTAACAGATTTTAAAGATCCTTATTTTTTAATCACGAATCAAGGAATTACGGATATTAATCAAATATCTTCGCTTTTAGAGAGTATGATGGAAATAGGGGGAAACTTGGTTTTAATTTCTGACACGATTAGTGAGGAAGTGTTATCTGTATTGGTATTAAACAAACTACAGAATAATTTAAATATTATTGCTATTAAAGCTCCTTCAACACATGAAAAAAGAAAAGAAATATTAGATGATATAGCTGTTGTTACAGGTGGCAAAGTGATTAGTTCGGAACTTGGGATACCATTGGAATCAGTTAGTATTGAAGATTTAGGAAGAGCATCGCAAGTCCAAGTATATAAAAATGAAACAATTATTTTTGATGGTTGGGCAGATGCTCAACAATTACATCAGAAACAAAAACAAGTAAGATATCTTTTAGATGAATGTGCTTTGGATTTTGAAAAAAATTCTTTAAGAGAACGATTGGCTAAGCTTTCACAATCTGCTGCTGTCATCAAAGTTGGAGCCTTAAGTGAATTAGAAATGAAAGAGAAAAAAATGAAAATAGAAGATGCTCTTTGTGCCACAAGAGTGGCGGTTAAAGAAGGAATCCTACCTGGAGGTGGAATTGCCTATATAAATACTGCAAAGCACTTACAAAGCATTTCTAAGAGCTTGCAGAATGAAGAAAAAATAGGTTTTGATATTACAATCGCCTCTTTAAAAGAACCGATACATCAATTATTACTTAATGCAGGGGTATCAAACAAAGAAGAAATAATAGATAAAATAGAAACAGAGGCTTCATCCATTGGTTATAATATTCGTAACTCACAATTTGTGGATATGATAGAAACAGGTATTATTGATCCAGTAACTGTAGAAAGAGTTGCTTTACAATCTGCATCAAGTATTGCAGCATTAATTCTTACTACAGAAAGCGTACTCGTTGATGTAACAACAGAAAGTATTATAAAAAAAGATTTAAACGATCAATTGTTACATGATAGTTCGGCAGGATTGTTTTAGAATAATATGAATATAGAATAGTTGCTCAATGATTAACTATTCTTTTTTTTATAATTATATTATACTATTAGTATTATTAGTTTAGAGAAGGAGCGATAAGAATGCAAGATTTCAAAATAATTGCTTTAACTAAAGATATAATAGATGAATGTGTTGACATATATATCAATACTTTTTCAAAAGAACCATGGAATGACGAATATGATTCAAGAAATCAGATAGTTACATTTTTTAATAATCATATATATAATAATTATTTTTTAGGTTATGTTGGTGTATTAAATAATGAAATAGTAGCATTAAGTTTAGGAATGAAAAAACCATGGATAAAAGGAATGGAATATTATATTGATGAATTTTGTGTTAGCTATCAATATCAAGGAAAAGGAATAGGAACTTTATTTATTAAAGAAATAGAATTAGATATTAAAAGAATGGGATTAAACGCTATAATGTTAAACACTGAAAAAGGATATCCTGCAGAAAAGTTTTATAGAAAAAATGGATTTGATGTATTAGAAGATATGATTATTTTAGCTAAGTAATATAGGGAGATAATAATGGAATTTAAAAAATCGGAATTGATTGGTGAAGGGGTTATAGCGAAAATATATTTAAAAGAGGGTTATGCATACAAAAAGTTCAAGTTGGATTCTATGACTTCTTGGATACATTATGAATTTGATGTTCATAAAGAAGTAGAAGAAAATACCCAATTAAATGTAGTGAAATATTATGAGGTATTAGATGATTCTATTATTAAAATGGAATATATTAAAGGGATGAATCTTTCTAAAGTTGTCAGAAATAAAATGATGACAATGCCCAAAAACATTGAAGTAATAATCGATATACAACAGTCTATACATGCTTATACAAACTTAAAATTACAAAATGCTCATGAAGTATATAAAAAGAAAATAGAAAATTCTTCTATAAAAAAAGAAATAAAGAACGTAGCGTTAAAAAATCTAAATAAGATTGAAAAAATGAATATCTTATGTCATTTGGATATTCATTATGAAAATATTATGTTTGATGGTCATCGTTACTATATAATTGATTGGTCAAGTGCTTTATTAGCGAATCCAGTATTTGATATTGCTAGAACATATGTTATTTTTAAACAATATGTTAAAAGACAAGCTAACAATTATCTAAAAAAAGCATTAGAGAGAACTGGGATAACAAAGGAAGAATTTGAAAGAGCTCTTTTTGTAGTAGTAGCTATTAGAGTAATAGAATTAGGAAATCATCCTTTTTCAAAAGAATTATTAACTTTAATTACGTATATATAGTATGAGGATAGTGGAAATGAGGTGTTTTGTATGTATTATGTATATATTATTCGTTGTCATGATAATTCCTTATATACAGGTATTACAAAAGATATTTGTAAACAAATGAAAGAACATTATTATAAGACTAAAAATTGTGCTAAATATACTCGTAATAGAGATATTATTAGTTTAGATGCACTTTGGATTGCTGAAGATCGAAGTCATGCATCTAAACTGGAATATCACATAAAACATCTTACTAAACAACAAAAAGAGAAAATTATTCAAACCCCTTCTCTTATAGACTCGTCGTATATCCATCAAATACATATAACTTTACAATTGTGCTTAGACAATACAACAATAAAATATGAAAAATAGTAAACCTTTTGAAACATATAGGTGAAATAATACGTATTATAATTAAGGGAATAGACATATAAAAAGGGAGGATAATGCATATTGAAAAAGATAACACATGAT
>JBKEBJ010000431.1:0-2936 GCA_047973105.1 Coprobacillaceae bacterium
TAATAGTATATAATCTCCACTTCTAGCTTGTCCGTTTAAAAATGTAGCTATTTGAATATTAATCATCCACAACATAAGTCCTGTTGCAATAGTAAAATGTAGAATTCGTTTGCCACCTTCTTTCATGGCTACTGTCTTACTGAAATAAGCTATCACAATCAACCCTAACACCCTCGACATCACAACTAACAATAAAAAGTTTTCTGTTAAAGGAAAATTTAGTACTGCAGTTATAATAAGAATAGATGCTGCATTTGACATTCCCATAACCAACATCGCTAATATCGATATAAATACATATGTGTTTTTTCTTTCTCTCATTAAATGTATTTGATATATTGTCAACGCAGTGCCTATTGCAACCAATTGCCAATCACTCTGACTATTAATTACCATAAATATTTCTTCAATTGCAACAATTATGAAAATATAAAGCACTGTTAACTTATTGAATTTAGCTTTATGATATCTGGTAACGAACATCACAAATACAACAACTTCAAATATATTAATAATCAACTGTAACATTATAGCTGTGCCACCTCCTGTAATAATCAAATAACTCTTTTCCGTATTTTCTACCCATATTTATCGTTTCATCATTATGCAAAGTTATAGCCTTAGTTGTTATTCCTTTTATATAGTGTAAATTAACAACTATAGATTTATGACATTGTTTAAAATCGTATTCTTCAATAACGGATAAAACATTTTTGATATTAGAGTTTATTGTTTTCATACTTCTATCTTCAAAATATATTTTTAAATAATGATCTAATGATTTAATATACATAACTTTACGAATATTAATAATTGTATTACTTAACATTATGTTTGTTTTAGCCCTAAATCCCATCCTGTTAATTATAGCTATTGCATCTTTTAAATCTTCATCTAGATGGCTTTTTCTTACAAAGTCTATAGGTTGAGTAGAAAATGCTTTTTTCATATATCGTTCACGTTCCGAACAATAAAAAAACATCGGCTTTTCAACTCGCTTGTTTAACTCTTTCGCTACGTCTATCCCGGTGTACTTTACTGATAAATCTACATCAATAACAGCTAAATCAATTTTTATGTTCTCTAACTTCTTTTCATCATAATCTTTGAAAGCTAAAATTTCTTCATTGAATATTTCTTCCAGTTTCTTCGTTAATAATTCTCTATATTCTTTATCATCTTCAAAGAGTACTATTCTTCCATCTTCCATACTTTCCATATCCTCCTCATAACGAGGATATCAAAAACATATAGACGATTTATGGTAATAGGCTTTTTTACATTATTCTATACACAATAAAAATCTGATGGGTAATTATCAAATATATATTGAAATAACGTAATCGCAATAGTTTTATTGCGTATCCGCAATTTCGAAGTATAATAATTATAGGTGATGAAAATGTATAAGGAAAAATCATATGTTGATGTAATCGTTAAAATGACTAGAGATAAACAAATGCTTCCGCTTTCATTTACAGTTTATGAATTTGATAAACGATATAATTATAAAGTGGATAAGATAACAAATATAAAGCGTTCTGCAATTTTTGAAGGATTGAATCAAATAGCATTTACATGCAAATCAGGCATGAGAGAGTATGAATTAATATTCTCTAGAAATAAATGGTATGTAGAGTTTAACACATAAAAAGGACCTAGCGATTAGCTAGGTTTTATAATTCTTTAATAACTTGATCTAATCTTTCGACTAACAACTGTAACGCAACTGTTACATCATCAACCTCTAATTTTTGGCTTTCGTAAGCTAGACATATAATAAATAACATACTTCTTTGTACTAATAATTCCTCTTCCAATAAAAATAATAGTTGTTCTTTTTTTAGCATATAAAAAATCTCCTTTCCATTTATATACTAAATAGAAATGGAAATTACTTTTTTTATTTTACAATTCTTTTAATTTGTAATCCTTTATAACTTCTTTGTTAGCTGCATTGACTGCATATTCTCCTTTGCATTCTTCGCAGAAATACAATAGATATCTTTTTCTTTGCACTGGTTTATCCAGTTTACCATGCGGCGCAGGTACAACGTTTCCACATTCACATTCAAACTTATCCATACTTTTATCCCTCCATGAGCGATAGTAACATAGCATTGTCTAAAAGTGATGTGATAAACAATTTTCAAATCACAAAGTATAAAAATCTCCTTTCACCTTATATACAAAGTGAACAGAGATTTTACTTTTTTAACTAATGAAACAGCAACTAATAAATTAGAGGTTAAAATTAGTTTTTTATTATCTTTAATTCATAATTAGATTTTAAATTTACTTAAACGCAGAAACATAAATGTAACCTTTTTTACCACCATAAGTTGCTTCTATAAATGATTGACCACTGACTTTCGCAAGCATCCATACCCCACTATTCACTTTGGCTTTTCCACTTTTAGAAATTACTATGCCTCCTGATGAAGTATTTTTTTTAGAATACAAATACGTATTGTATAAAGCAGTTACTTGATAATCAAATGATGTAACGCTAAAATTTGTTACTGAAGATACATTAGAGTTATTCTCCATCGCTGATACTTCAGTTATTGGCATTAGCAAAGAACACGCTGTTGCAAAGGTAAGTAATACAACTGTTATTTTTTTCATAATTCTCTCCTTTTTTATTTATTAGGGCCCTTTAGAATAATTTATACCATATTATATGAACGCTTTTATAATTATGTAATGAAACTTCATGTTTATGTAACAAAAAGAAAAAGAACTTAGAATTGTACTAAGCTCTTTCTATAATATATTCTTTTTTGTATTCATATGGATATTCAGTGCCGTAAGTAACTCCGATATTCTCATTGTCCTCATAGATTACCTCAAACCATTCACATTCGAGCCAATCAGGGCGTTTTTTATTATTGTGATCAACAACACCTCTTTTTATTTTAACTCTCATAAGCGAA
>JBKEBJ010000474.1:0-6067 GCA_047973105.1 Coprobacillaceae bacterium
ATCTTTCATTTTATCATTTAATTGTTTATAATTCATAAGGAGCTCCTTTTCGTCGGGTGAGCTCCTTTAGTATATCAAAAAAAGCCGCACCTTGTGGTGCGGTTGAAATTTCAATTAAGGATAAGAATAACGGTTTTCACCGTTATTCTTATTATTGATCTTTTTCTGTTTTTCTCTTTAATAATGTTATTAAAATAAACATACTTCCCATTATTGATAATAATAATGATGTGAAAGTAGTGTTATCTCCTGTCTTATTTACGTTAGAAATATTACTCACATTATTTGAGGTATTTGTAGAATTGTTAGTATCATCATTTGGTGTAATTGTTGGTGCTTTCACTTTTTTAGAATACACAGCTTGGTATTCCAATAACGTACTATTACCTGTAAAAACACTTGGGAATTCTTCTACAATTTGATTCGTATCTACAACAATCCAATACTTGAATTCATAATTATCATCTGTAATGATAGGTGCTTTTGGCGAAGTAAAGACTTCCCCTTCTATACCATTATAAGTAATTATATTTGTCTCATTTTGATTTTCATCAAGAGTTATTCCAAATTCACCATAATAAAAAGAAACAATATATGTATTTAAAACTGTTACTACTATCTCTTTTTGAACTCCTCTATCTGTATTCAAGGTAATAGTTGCTGTTCCAGGACTAACTCCAGTAATAACACCATTATTATCTACAGAAACGATATTTTCATCACTACTAGTAAATGTAACTGCAGTTGAAGAAATCGCTGTTGAAGGAGAGATTTCATATTCTAATGCTTTTGATTCTGACAGTGTTATAGTTGTATTCGCCTCTAAAGTAACTTCAATATTTGAAACAGTGATATTAATTGTTTCACTCACTCCATTATTACTAGTAATAGTAAGTGTTGCATTACCAGGATTTATTCCTTGTATAATTCCATTAGTAACCGTAACTATATTCGTATCACTAGAAGTAATCGTTACATTTTGATTAATTGCAGTTGTTGGAGCAATTGTATACCCTACTGTTGAAGTACCAGTTACAGGTAGAACAATATCTTCTGTGCTATCTTTTGTGATACTAGATACTTCATTAATACTTACATACCCATATAAGTAATCAGCAACAACATGTTGCACTGCTTCACGTAGTGTTGCATTCCCTGCCCCACTAACACCATTTGTCATAAACAAAAGTGTAAGTAATGTATTACTAGTAATTGCTGCATTCATTCTTGAACGATATCCTATTTCTGTTTGTTCACCAGGAAAACGAATATTAGAAAAATAATACACTCTTCTTGCCTCAGTTATTTCATTATAATAATCATTTATGATATTAGCGAATGTTTCACTCGTAGTATCACGTTCATTCATAATTAAAAAACCATCTAAATCAGAACGCCAATCCGCAGCACCAAAAGATGAAGTATTACTTAAAAATAATTCTTCGGCTTTTGCATAAACAGCATCATAATTTGTTTTATCAACACCTGAACTTAAAACATCTTTACATAACGTTACATAGTCGCCAGCCCAACCACCAACATCTCCATTAACATTATCACCGTTTTCAATAGCTGCCATAGTCGCAAACATGTGGACAAAATCAATTGTTTCACCACTAGGAGTAACAATATCTCCTACTGTTTTTAACGTCGCTACATCTGCATTTTGAGATGTGACATAACTCGCAAAATTCACATCTACACTACCTGTTAACGCATCCCAGGTCGTACCAGTATATTTACCCGAACGAATATAATTCAACATTAATAAGTCTACTGTCTGTGTACTTCCAGTTGTTTCTTTGTACTCTTTTGCATACTGTTCCAATAACTCTATATTCGTTATTATAGAATTCCATTGCTCACTGTCTGCATGTACTTCCCATTGTGCCGTATTGTTAAACACACCCATCATTAACAAAAATAGCGCAACAAAAAATACTTTACTTTTTTTCATAATTGTACTTTTCATTTTCTGTATCCCCTTTTAATATCCTTTGATATTACTACATTTTTTCTTCCCCAAGATTACAAGTACAATATAATGTTTTATATCATTACTTTTGTAACAACACATATACTAAAAGTATACCATAAAAAAAGTATTAACAAAAGACAAATACTTTGTTAATACTTCTAACTTTATGTTATTTAAATGGTTTTATAGTTTCTTCAATCATCTTTGATACTGAAGTTAATCCACCACCTGATAAATACCAATAATCTGGAGTTAGGTATACAATTTTATCATTTTGTGCAGCAGATGTTCCATTAACTAAATCATTATCTAAAGTTGATGTTCCTTCTGTTTCTCCACCAACAACTTGCGTTCTGTCTACAACAAATAAGATATCTGGATTGTTTTCAGAAATATACTCATAATTCACTGTTTGACCATGTGTTGATACTTCGATATTTTCATCACTAGTTTTAACATTTAAGACATCATGAACAATACCAAATCTTGATCCTTTTCCATAGGCACTAATACTTCCATCATTAGTTAGGATAACTAATGCTTTATCATCTGATGCTTCTGTAATTTCTTTTGCATCCTCTACTTCTTTTTCAATCGCTTCTATCTTTTTGTTTGCTGCATCTTCTTTACCAAAGATTTTCGCAACATTTAAAGTGTTTTCTTTAAAATCATCCATGTATGTATCTGCATTAATTTCAACATATATAGTTGGTGCAATATCTGATAATTCATCATAATAATCAGATTGTCTACCTGAGATAAAGATTACATCTGGTTCAAATGTATATAAAGCTTCCATATCTGGTTCTTTAATACCACCTGCACTTGTAGAGCCTTCAAAACTATTTAAATACTCAGGTAAATTATCTACTGGCAATGCTACTTCAACATCAACATCTAATGCTTCCATAGAATCTAAAACTCCAAAATCAAAAACTGCTGCTTTTTTTACTTCTCCATTGATTTCTGTAGTACCTTTTGCATGTTTAATTGTAATTACTTCATCTTCTTTTTTAGTAGTATCCTCTTCTTTTGAATCATTGTTTGAACAACCTACTAAGACAACCATTAATACTGCTAATAATAACGTTGTTAATTTTTTCATAATCTTCCCTTTCTATATTCCATAATATAAACAAATATTTTTACCATCGATAGTTTGTATATCGATATCAATATCATAAATTTCTTTTAAAATATCCTTCTTTATAACTTCTAGGTTATCACCTTGTGCAATAATCTTTCCATTTTTTAAGGCAATTATATAATCACTATAACAAGATACAAAGTTAATATCATGAATAACAATTAATATTGTTTTCTTCAAATCAGTAACTAGCTTTCTAAGTATTTTCATTATTTGGACAGAATGTTTCATATCTAAATTATTAAGTGGTTCATCTAAAAAGATATAATCACTATCTTGTGCTAAAGTCATCGCAATATATGCCATTTGTCTTTGTCCACCACTTAATTCATCTAAATAACTATGACGTAACGTTTCTAATCCCATATATGAAATTGCTTCTTCTATTTTCTCTTGATCTACTTTTGTTAGTTTTCCTTGTGAATGAGGAAAACGTCCAAAAGATATTAATTCTTCTACGGTTAGTTTAATTAATACATTATTTGATTGTTGTAATATTGAGAGTCTTTTCGCAAGTTCTTGACTCTTCCATTTTGATATTTCTTTTTCATCAATATAAACGTGCCCACTATTCTTTTGAAGTGTTCTTCCTATAATAGATAATAAAGTACTTTTACCTGCACCATTACTTCCAATGAAGGCAATGATTTTTTCTTTTGGTAAATGTAAATCTACTTCATCTAGAATCAGATTATCATCATAATATTTTACGATTTTTTCTATTTCAATCATTTTTTACTCTCCTTTATCATCAAATATATAAAGTATATCCCTCCAACAAAATTAATAATAACACTGATTGTTGTTCCAAAATTAAATACTTTTTCAACGATTACTAACCCCATCATCAAGAACACAAATCCTAATAAGCTTGCCTCTAGTAACATATGACGATGTTTATAGCTACGTATCATATTTCGCGTTAGTGAAACTAGTAAAATTCCTAAGAAAGTAATAGGTCCTACTAAAGCTGTTGATACAGCAACTAATAAAGCTACAATAACCCATTCCTTACGAACAATACGATAATAATCTACTCCTAAATATATCGCTGATTCTCTTCCTCAAGAAATGACATCTAAAGAAGCAATACTTTTCCAATTCCAAATGATTGTAAGTATAACAATAATAATACTCACCCACATAAGGTCACGATGAATATTATTGAAACTAGCAAACATTTTTCCTTGTAAAATTGAAAATTCATTAGGATCTAGAAATACTTGCATAAAAGATGATAATCCATTAAATAATCCACCAACAATCATTCCTGCTAAAACAATAAAATATACACTTCTACTTTCTCTCTTAAACAACAAGAAAAATAAGATCAAAGTTAATAAAATCATGAACCCAACAGAAATCAGAAAATTACCATACCCATCCATCATCGCTAATTGTTGACTTCCAAAGAAATAAACAACAACGGTTTGAATAAATAAGTACAATGCATCTAATCCCATAACACTAGGTGTTAATATTTTATTATTAGTAATTGTTTGAAATATTGTTGATGATGTACCAATACAGTACCCAACTAATAAAATAGCAGTAACTTTTTTGGCACGCATTGGTAAAAAGTATTGGATATTGGATTCTTTCAACCCTATCACAATATACATTAATCCTAGTATCAGTCCAATTAGTAAAGTAAAAATAATTACTTTGCGATATTTTAATTGCTTAACCATGTTGCTTCCTCCTAAAAATAATACCTAAGAATAGGATACTACCTACAACACTTACAATTACACTAATTGGTATTTCATATGGTGCTATTAATCCTCGTCCAATCATGTCACACACCAAAATGAAAATGGCACCTAACATTGCTGTATCAAAGATTGTTGATTTTATATTATCTCCTTTATACATAGATATAAGATTTGGAATAATTAAACCAACAAATGCAATAGATCCAACACTAACAACAACCACTGATGTAACTATACTAACAATAATTAGACCAATCATCACAATTCGTTCATGATTCAGTCCTAAGTTTTTAGAAAAACTTTCTCCCATTCCAGCTATTGTAAAATGATGAGCATACAAAGTAGCGATAAATAAAAAAGGAATTCCTAAATATAACATTTCATAATTCCCTTTAATTATCAATGAAAAATTACCTTGTAACCAAGAAGACATATTTTGAATAATGTCATAACGATATGCAAAGAATGTAGTAATAGAACTTACAACATTCCCCATCATCATTCCAATCAAAGGTACCATAATAGAATCTTTGTATTGAATCTTAGATAATACTTTCATAAACAATAAGGTTCCCCCTAAAGATACTAAGAATGCCACTAAAATTCGCACCATTGAAGATTCAGAGCCAAACATAATAATAGCTATTAGAATTCCTAAACGGCACCATTCCATAGTTCCTGCTGTTGATGGTGAAACAAATTTATTTCTAGTAATTGTTTGCATAATTAACCCAGCAATACTTAAACTAGCTCCTGTTACTAATATGCTAACAAGGCGTGGGATTCTGCTTAATACTGCGATATTCCATGTATCTGTATTTCCATTTATTAAAGCACCATAATCAAAGTCTTTAACCCCTATTCCAATAGATATAACAGATAACACAAGTAAAACAGTAATCCATATAGCTTTTTGATATATTCTTTTAATATCCTTTGCCCCCCTTCCCTAAGTTAGCGCATTCTAACTCAAAACCAATAAATCATGTTAGCGGTAGCTAACATTTGATAGTTTAACATAACAAATTTTGAGTGTCAAACATTTACATAATTTTAAAAATTGATTGCTTTTCCTTGACTTTACAATATAATGATATAGTTAGCAGGAGGTAAAATATGTGGATTATATACGCTTTTAGTTCTGCCTTTTTTGCAGGTATTACATCTATTCTAGCAAAAGTCGGTATTAAAAATACAGATTCTGATGTAGCAACAGCCATTAGAACA
>JBKEBJ010000039.1:0-2026 GCA_047973105.1 Coprobacillaceae bacterium
AATCAATGAATTATAGAATGCAATTCCTTCTTCATTTACTTCATCATCACCATTAGGAATAATACGAGACCAACAAATAGAAAAACGATAAAAGTTAAACCCCATTCCTTTCATTAAAGCAATATCTTCATCATAACGATGATACGCATCAATCGCTACTGACCAATCACTAAACTCTGGTTTCATAGGTCTTACATCATAAATACATAATCCCTTTCCACCTTCATCTCTTGCACCTTCTGTTTGAAAAGAAGATACGGATCCACCCCAATAAAAATCATTAGGTAACTTTTTCTCCATATAAAATTCCTCCTTATGTATATATCCCAATTGTAGATTAAATAATAATATCCGTAAATATAATATACTGATTTTATAATACTGTTCCAAATAAAAGTGAAAAATCAGCATTTTTATGGAATAAAATTTCATTTATACTAGGGGGTTGTAAAAACGAGTCAATGTACTACAATATAATTGACTATAGTAGTCAATGAAAGGAGAAACTTATGAATGAAGTGTTTTTAGCTCTCCCTCAAGAAAAGCAACAACGCATCATCAATGCTGCTTTAGAAGTATTCTCTAAAAATGATTACAAAAAAGCAAGTACTGATGATATTGCTAGTAAAGCTAATATTTCTAAAGGGTCCTTATTTTATTACTTTAAAAATAAGAAAACATTATATCTATACTTATTCGAATATGTGTATCAATTATTTCGGGATTTTGTACTAGATAATCATTTTCATGAAATTACAGATTTTTTTGAATTAATCTATTATGCTGCTAAAAAGAAAATGCAAATAATTGATAAAAATCCTTATCTTTTAGATTTTATGCTTAATAGTTTTCTTTCTAATAAAGAAGATATTAGTGAAGATATTCAACAGATATTAGCTAAGGCTACAGCTACTACTTATAATGATTTCTTTAAATACGTTGATTTCAACAAATTCAAAGAGGATATTAATCCAGAAGAAATATATAATATATTGATGTTAGCTGCTGATGGTTATATTTATAAAAAAAGGCAGTTAAATATAAAATTAAATGTAGAAGAATTAATGAAAGAATGCAAGAATTGGTTAACCATGTTTAAAAAACTAGCTTATAAGGAGGAATATCAAAATGAAGATAATTGATATTACATCTATTACTAAAGATTATGGTAATCAAAAAGGAGTGTTTGATGTAACATTTCAAGTTGACAAGGGTGAAGTGTTAGGTTTTCTAGGTCCAAATGGTGCTGGTAAAACAACTACCATCCGTCAACTAATGGGTTTTATAAAACCAGACAAAGGCACTGTTAGAATACTTAATATGGATTGCTTTAAAGAAGTTGAAAAAATCCAAAAAGAAGTCGGATATTTACCTGGCGAAATTGCTTTTATTGATGATATGACTGGGCAACAGTTCATTCAATTCATTGCGGACATGAAAAACATTAGAGAAAATAGTAAAGCAAAAGAGCTTATCGCTTATTTTGAAATTGATACACATATGAAAATTCATAAAATGTCTAAAGGCATGAAACAAAAAATTGCTATTATCTGTGCTTTCATGCAAGATCCAGATATTCTGATTTTGGATGAGCCGACAAGTGGCTTAGACCCATTAATGCAAAATAAATTTGTTGACTTAATTAAAGAGGAAAAAAGTAAAGGTAAAACAATTCTAATGTCCTCTCATATATTTGAAGAGGTAGAGAAAACTTGTGATCGTGTAGCCATTATCAAAGAAGGTAAAATTGTTGCTATTGAAAATATGCTTGACTTAACTAAGAAAAGAGTCAAACAATTTGAAATAACATTTTCCTCACCTCAAGAAGTAGAATCATTTATTACTAAATATCCAGAAGCAATTATTAATGAATTAATGGTAACAATTAAAATAAAAGATATCTCTTCTTTTATAAAACAATTATCAAAATACACAGTCACTAATATAAACATTAAAGAACAAACAATAGAGGAATTATTCTTACATTATTATGGAGGTGATCAACATGCTTAACCCCACCCTATTA
>JBKEBJ010000079.1:0-3002 GCA_047973105.1 Coprobacillaceae bacterium
ATGGAAAAGCGAAACTAATATATGGAGGAAATGAAACCCCATATAATGGAGAACTAGAAACATATAGTTTCTATCCAACCACATATAGTTTTGAACCAACAGTCGTATTACCAAGTGGATATAGCTTTAAAGGCTGGCAAGTATATAGTGTCAATGGAAGTACAGAGACGAAAGTGGGAGGAGTTATCGCCCAAGGGAAGTTAACAGAAGAGGCAGTAGCACAAGTAGGAAGTGGAGAAAGCATCCGAATTGTAGCGTTAGTAAACTACCCACCAGTAATCACAGCGAATACGTTGGAGAAATATGTAGGAGATAGTTTCAACCTAATTGAAGGGATCACTGCGAAAGATGCTAGTGGTGCAGATATCACATTAAATGTAACACCAGGGGCATTAAAGAATGTAGAAGTGAGTCATAGTATTCCTAACGATGAAGGAAAGTATGATGAAGCAGGAACGTATGAAGTAAGTATCAAAGTAACAGATTTATTAACAAATACATTTACGACAACAACAAGAATCGTGAAGGTACATGAAGGGCCAAGTGTGGTTGCAACACCACAGGAATATATTCTAGGAGATGTAGGAATAGAGAGTGGAGTAGAAGGAAATGCGAGTGCCAGTTGGAAAGAAGCGGGAGTAAATGTAGGAGATACACTAACTAATATAACGATAGATTCAACAGAAATTAGTTATAGTATTAAAGAAGGACCAAGTGATGACTTTAGTAAGATAGGAATCTATAAAGTAACATATACTGCTGACAATAGAATTGGAAAAACAGGTTCTAAGACAGTGGATGTAGTTATTACAAATGTACCTTTTGACACTAATAATATTTCATTAGATGCAGAGAATTTTGTTCTTACACAAGATGAATTGTCTACTTTTGATAATGATAAAGCAAAAGATAAGAATAAAGGAAATGTCAATGCTTTCTATCGAGAATTAGATAATTCTAATAATGTAATAGGATATAAAGAAATCACTGGAGATGTTACATCTAATACTGCACAATTAGAAGCAATTAAAAAGGCCAGTGAAGCGGGTGGTTTCTTTGATTTGACATATGATGTGACGGAAAATAATGTAACCTCTACTAAACTAGTAAAAGTAGTGGTAGAAGGAACTCAAACAGTTATCGAAGCGACAACGGATGATTATTTAGCGATTAACGCTAATGGTTTTACAATTGAAAATAATGAAGCCATAGGGTTAACAGATATCGATAGTATTACAAAATCAAATGCTCAAGCAATGTTAGTAAAAGAAGGAACAAGTATCACAGACTTTACAATAAACGCAAATGATTTATTAGCTATCCAAAGTTGTGGAGAAGCAGGTGGTCTATATAATGTTAGGATTATGGCAACATATACAGATTCTAATAACAGCGTGATTACTGCTGAAACATCAGTTACTGTAATTGTTAAAGGTGTACAGGCAGTTGTAGAACCAACAACAGATGGACAAACTTTAGGAATTATAGGTGAAGGATTTATAGTTAGTGTAGATGAAGCAAAGGCATTAAATAAACAAGATGCACTAACGAATGCTCAAATACAAGCCATTATTGTAGAAACTGGTATAACAGTAAATGATATTAGTATCGATAAAAATCAATTAAATGCAATTACTAATGTAGATTATAATGGTGGTGTTTTTGAATTAACATACTCGGCTAAGTATGAAGATAGTGATGGTAATATAACAGAAAAAGCAGTAACAGTTAATGTCTTTGTAATTCCAGAAAATAGTGTAGTGGATCCTACAGAAACACTAATTATTAATGCAAATTCTTTTGCGGTTGAAAATGAGGAAGCGAAGGATGTAGATACCAATGTCGCAATGATAGAAGGAAATACAGTTGCTTATGAAGTCATTCGTGATATAAATGGAATCATTATTCGTATAGACGTCATAACATCTGGTGTTATTGTTGAAAATACACAACTAATAGATATTAATTTAGCACCCAAAACAGGTGGGTTATATCCGTTATCATATAGTGTAACAAATACAGATAACATTACTGTAGAAAAAGAAGTTATAGTGTTTGTTAAACCTAAGTTCTTAAATGTAGATGACAATGTTACCATTACCTTAGGAGCTAATGGCTTTACACTTACTCAAGAAGAGGCAAAAGATTTAGATAGTTTATTGGCTATTCAAAATGGTAATGCCTTAGCTACTAAAACTCTCACAGATAGTTATGGTGTTGTAGTTGGATATGAGTCTATTAGTGCTAATATTACTGTTGATAATGAACAGTTAATAGCGTTTAATAATGTAGATGAAACAGGAGGAGTTTTCCCATTAATTTATACGATTGAAGAAGATGGAATTATTGTTGAAAAAATAGTATATGTTACTATTGAAGGAACAAGAACACCACCTCCAGTAGATAACGAAGACGATGATGATTTAGCTATAACAGCTAATGACTTTACAATTCCATTTAAAGATGCCAACGCATTAACACAAGTATTAGCAACACAAAATGCAAAAGCAAAAGCAGTATTAGTTAGCTCTGGAACCATTCTAGAAATTAATACAAATATAGAACAACTAAAAACAATTCAAAGCGCTAGTAAAGATGGAGGTGTATTTGATTTAACATTTACTGCAACATATGTAGATGAAAATGGTAAAGCATATACGATTTCAACAAACATTAAAGTGACAGTATTACCAGCTGAAAAAGAAACAATTACACCAACTTCGACAGACAATTCTACGAATGTTAGTACAGGTGACAATACTAATACTAGTATATATTTCTTCTTATTAGTATTAATGGGTGGTTATATAACAACACAGAAAAAAAGAAAAGAATTATTGAAACAATAAAGTATATAAAGAACGACTTATTATTAAAATAAGTGGGTTTGTCAAGAAAAGTGTGTAAGTAGTTTTTAGAAGGCAGAATATTTGCGGATACGTTCAGCGATTTTATCGTTGATCAGTAACTGATTCATTACCATTGACCAGTTATGAATCGTT
>JBKEBJ010000085.1:0-1962 GCA_047973105.1 Coprobacillaceae bacterium
CGCCCCTTTACTGATCCATTGTGATGAACACTCTTTAAATACATCTTTAAGCATTAAATACGTTTCATTGGAATATCTTCCCACGGGTTTGCCATTGTTATTGGAACTTCTTGTCACACTGAACTTACCAACACTAAAAGATGCAATTCCTTTGATTGCATCTTGATTAGTGAATAAGTAATCCATTTGTATACAGATAGCATTTTTTAAGGTTAGTAAATCACTATCAGACAAATCCTCACTATAGCATGGATAAATATATTTAATATCACTAACAGCTATGCTATACCACTTGTTGAATTGTGGAATATCGTATTCCATGTACTCTTTAAAATAATCGCTATCTATTAACATATGTTACTCTCCTTCGTTTGATTCTTCGTTTGATTCTTCGGTTTCTTCTTTTACTTCATCAACGTAATCCGCCAGTCTTTCATAAACTTTCTTAGTTACAGTCAGAATCTCACCTTCTTTAATAAATTCTCTTTCCTTTTTATCGATATCTTTTGAATTTTTCCAGAACATGATCGGTGTTTTTGTAATTACTTTCATCGCTTATCCTCCTATGGTGTTGGAATAGTTGGTGTTTTTAACACTAACTTATCAATAACTTTAACACCGAATGGTAAATGTACATAAGTGTTAGCACCGATAAATGTTGGTTTAACGTCAGTTTTAGAGATAATACCAGCACTAAATCCAACATTCAAACTGCTTAAGTCGTTATCACCAATGATGTTACCAAATTGCGGTACTTGCTTAGGACTTCCAGCTACAGACAAATGGATTGAATTTGCATTCAATAAAATAGCTTTTGTAGCCATTTGTGTTTGGATAATTGTTAAACCTGACACTGTTCCGACAACACCATTAATGAAAGCGAAATCACTTCCTGCAGTACCTAGATTAATTTGTTGGTCTAAGATTTCATTATAAAATTCGTCATTAACCAAAGCAATTCTTGCTTGTTGCTTATTCAATGTGAAGTATTCAGACTTCAACTTCAATAAGTATTGGCTTGCTGATAAGCCAGTTGCATCAACTGTTGACGTTGTTCCGCCAGCTTGTAGTGCAGTTTCTACGCTTACTTGGTAGTCCATTGCCATTTGTGTCAATGTTGCGTTGTTTAGGTGTCTCTCCCAATCTGTGCGTGCAATGCCTGCTACAGTGAAACACCCGTCAAACTCTCCACCAACTTTTTTGTCTAATAATAGGGTTTCGAATCTTTGTGTTGCTTTGTTGAATGTACCTTCTTCACATAAGTCTGTTGCACCTTGAAGTGTTCCAGGTTCATACACAGGAATTAATACTTGTCCTGCTGCATTCAATACGTGTTGTGTAAATGTTTGATTAGGAACTAGCCACGCTCTTTTTCCCAATCCGATCATGATTGCTTGACCGTATGTTAAACCTTCAACATATCCGTCTGCATCTGATCTTTGTGTTACTACTAAATCTGCCATATTTTTTATGTCTCCTTTTCATCAAATACACCTGCATCTTTATACAGGCTATATAGTTGTGCGTCCTTTTCAGATAACTTAACTCCGTTAGATTTGTTTTGCTCAATTACAGTTTTTGTGTTTTTAGCATCCTTAACATACTGTTTATTATCTTTTAAATATTCTTCAATGCTTATACCTTCTTTTTCCGCTTGAAACTTCACAAACTCTGTGAAATCGTCACGCACATTATCAAGCGATTTCTTAATTTCTAGCTCCTTTTTTTCTTTGTCGATTTCTTCCATTTTTGCATTTAGTTCCGTTTCTTTTTCTTTCTTAGCTTTGGGAACTATCTCTTGTAATTTTTCATCGACTAACTCTGAAGCACGTGAGTTAACGAGTTCGTTAATTTCTTCTTCTGTTAACTCCTTCTTTTCATCTTTTTTTGGTGCGAAGAACTCCTTAATCTTTTCTAAAGTACTTACACTCACCTTTTCTTCTGTCTCTACATCACTTTTTT
>JBKEBJ010000105.1:0-2046 GCA_047973105.1 Coprobacillaceae bacterium
TAGCTAATAAGATAAAGAAACTTTCTAAAGCATTACTAGAAATATAACTAGAAGTAAAGAAATTATCAACTTTAGAAAGACTAATAACTTCACTACATTCAATATGGATTGTATCAGAATGATTTAATACAATGATTTTTTGTAAATCTTCTTTACTGAAATAAGTAGAGAATGTTTTGTTAGCGAATTTTCCAGTTAAAGAAATAACAAAAACTAAATCAGAAAAAGCTAAAGCATTTTCAATGACAGATAATTCAGAATCTCTTTCTATTTCATACACAGTAATATTAAAGGGAAACATGAGTTCTACAAAAAGATTCGATGCAGCAAAACCATGAATACCACTAAATACAGTTACCTTTTTACTGTGTTGTAACCTTTTAGCGATTCTTTCTATTTGATGTTGATCATAAATAGAAAATAAATTTTTTAAAAGCTTAGTACTAGATTGTAAAAAGACATCTAATGTTTGATCAATTGATAGTTTCTCTTTGTTATAAAAAATCGGGTGAAAAAGATTTCCATTATCATATTTTAAAGTATCACTTCGCAGTTCGATAAAACCACTATAGCCAAGCTTTTTACAAAATTTACTAACACTTGCTGGAGTAGTATTAGCTAAATATGCAACTTCTTCAATAGTAACTTCAGGAAAATCAAAAGTTTTCTCTAACATAATTTTAGCGATAAAGAAATCTGTTCCTAATTTATGAGTATTAAAAAGAAATTCAATTAATTTAATACGAATATTTGACTTAACATAATTATTATTCATGTTTCATACCTCGTTAGTATTAGTATATCATGAATTAATAGAAGCCAATACTTTTTAATGAAAAACATAATAAGTTTTTATTTATTTAATAGTAGGGGCATAGTATGAAAAAAGAAGGTTCTATTAACCTTCTTAATCTTTATTAAAGATAACTACTTTAATGGTATTTGGTATAACTTCTAAATGATATCTCCCTTTTGGATACACTTCTCCATCAATATTAATATCAATAGAAGATTCAAAATCAATTTCATCTACTTGACGATAATAACTCTTCTTTGTTTCTGTAATTCTACCCATTGCTAAAAGCGAAAGATATTTTGGAATACTTCTTTTCTTTACTCCAGATACTAAACTAATGTCTAATTTACCATCTTGTAAGGAGGCATTACTTCCAATCTTGAATCCTCCACCAAAATATTTTGCATTACAAAATGCACCAATTACTAAACTATCATCAATTAATACTTTTTCTTTATATTTTATAACAGTTGGAAAAAATTTATAATTCACTAATCTTCTAAGTAAGACTGTGAGATATTGTAATGCATTAGGTAAAAGTAATATTTTTCTATAATTATGTACTTCATTAGCTATATCACTATCAAATGCACAACAAGTAACATTGATACAATATATTTCATTGACTTTTATTAAATCTATATATTCTGCTTTTTTAGATAATGAAGCTTTTAATAATTCTTTTGTATTTGTGGTATCTGCAATAGTTCTGATAAAATCATTACCTGTACCATTTGGTAATACTACTAATTCATTGTTGCTTCCAACCATCCCTTGTACAACTTCATGTACCATTCCATCACCACCAACAGCGTAGATACGACAATAATCATTATTGTAGGATTTAGCAATTTCAATTGCATGTTTGGGGTGACTAGTATATTTGATAACATAGTTATAGTTTTTCATGACATCAACAATGATTTCTTCTATAGCTACACTTTTTTTATTTGGTTTGATAATAAACACATGTTTTTTAATCAAATAAATCACACTCCTTGAAATCATTATATCATGAATAAATAATATTTAATAACATTACGATTGTTAAATATTGTTTAATTAGAAGATAAAAAGCAAGATTTTAAAATGTAATGGTCAAATGAAAAAGTAAATTCCAGTTTGTATTATTAAGTTCTATGGTTTATATTAGAATGGAATTTAATTGATATAAAAAGTGTTGTAGTCTTTAATTTCAATGCCTTTTATTGTATAATTTTATTATAATCAGAAAGGATATCCTTATTTTT
>JBKEBJ010000151.1:0-5756 GCA_047973105.1 Coprobacillaceae bacterium
AAGAATGCAGATACATCAAACTGGGGAACTAGTGTTGATGTAAGTTAGGGGATGTTATGGAGTATTTATCAATACTCTATTTAATCTTGGTTATTACCTATCTTATTTTTAAAGATAAAGACAAATAAGTAATACCTAACTGCATAAATCTAGTTCCCAAAATAGTGAAAAGGAAGAGTTGCACCTCTTCCTTTTCTTCTGCATAAATACTAGTCCTTCGACTAATTATATTGTAACATAATATAATTATAATTTAAATACAAAATTTTACTGATATCCTATAATTTTTTTACAAACTCAGATTTTAACTTAATTAGTCCAAAGCCATTTATTTTCCAATCAATATTGTGATTATAATCAACTAATTTGTTTAAAATACATAAGACATATTTTTAATAGACTAGAGTGAATTATTTAGTTAATTTTCATTTTAAATATTATGAGAATAATAGGAAAAATTCGAAACAAACTTAGGGCTTCACATACTCATAATTATGATACGATAATAGTGCACAAAGGTGCGTTATGGAGGGACAAGAATGCAGATACATCAAACTGGGGAACTAGTGTTGATGTAAGTTAGGGGATGTCATGGAGTATTTGTCAATACTCTATTTAATCTTGGTTATTACCTATCTTATTTTTAAAAATAAAGATAAATAAGTAACACCTAACTGCATAAATCTAGTTCCCAAAATAGCGAAAAGGAAGAGTACCCGCTCTTCCTTTTCTTCTGCATAAATACTAGTCCTTCGACTACTTGTATTATAACATATTACAACTAAAATTTAAATACAAAATTTTACTAATACTCTATAATTTTTTTACAAACTCAGATTTTAACTTCATTGGTCCGAAGCCCTCTATCTTACAATCAATATTATGATCACTATCAACCAAACGAATATTCTTAACTTTTGTTCCTTGTTTTAAATTAGAAGAACAACCTTTTACTTTTAAATCCTTAATAATGGTAACACAATCTCCATCATTTAAAATTGTACCATTAGAATCTTTTACAATGAAATCATCTTCCTTTTGTTCTGTGCTATTTACTAGCCATTCATGACCACATTCTGGACAAATATACATATCGCAATCTTCATATACGTATTCACTATTACATTTACTACATTTCATACTATCTAATCCCCTCCATATTCTACTCTATTATAAAGAAAATCGGGAATAAAGCAAGATTTGGAATAAGAATACGTTAATGATTGCATAGAGTATTAATTATGAATATAATAGTAGTGACAAAATACAGTTTTTTTAGATTGGGGAGATGTGATGAATAATAAAGAAAAAATGTTGGCTGGTCAACTATACATGTCTGAAGGTCAAGAAATTATGAAAATGAAGAAAAAAGGAAAACAATTAGTCTATGATTTTAATCATACTGCTTTTGATGAGGGAGAAAAAAGAGAAGCAATTATTCAAGAATTATTTGGATCTACAGGAAGTAATTTATATGTAAAAGGGCCTTTCTACTGTAGTCATGGTAGTAATATTCATGTAGGAGATAATTGTTATATTAATTTAGATTGCATCTTTCTGGATTTGAATACTATTACGATTGGAAATCATGCATTTTTTGGACCTAGGGTGTCTATCTATACTGCTTGTCATCCAATTGATGCAATGGTTAGAAATACAGAAATAGAATATGCTTTACCAGTAGTTATTGGCAACAATGTCTGGATTGGTGGAAACACTATTATTAATCCTGGTGTTACAATTGGTGATAATGTTGTTATAGGTTCTGGTTCAGTTGTCACAAAAGATATACCAAGTGATGTTGTAGCCGTAGGAAATCCTTGTAAAATACTAAGGAATATCACTGAAGAAGATAATATATATTGGAAGAATAAATTGGAAGAATATTATCAAGAGTTATAGTATCAATATAGAAAAGGGGAAAACAGATGAGTAAAATTGTTATAGTAGCTGAGAGTGGTTCAGATATTGAAAAAGAAGTAGCAGATAAGTATAATATTTATGTTTTACCAATGCATGTTGTCATGGATGGAGAGAGTTTAGATGATGGATTCTTTCCTGTAGAGAAAGTATTTGCTTACTATGATGAACATAAAAAATTACCAACTAGTAGTGCAACGAATCCAAGTGAGTATAGTGCTGTATTTGAAGTGATAAATAAAAAATATCCAGGATGCCAAATACTTCATTTATGTTATTCTGCAGTAACAACTGCAACATATCAAAATGCAACAATTGCGAGTGAAGATTTTGATAATGTAACACATGTTGATACAAAAGGAGTAACGGCTGGACAAAGAGCTATTATTATAAAAGCTGCTAAATATATAGAAACGCACCCAGACGCAACTATTAGTGAAGTTGTATCTGAACTTGAAAAATGGATTGCTTGTTCTTATATGGCTTTTATTCCGAGTACATTAGATTACTTATTAGCTGGTGGACGTGTTTCTAATGCTGCCTATATGGGAGCGAATATTCTGAAGTTAAAGCCAGTTATCACGATTGAAAATGGATATTTAGTTTCGAATAAAAGATATCGTGGTTCTATGATGAAAACATGTAAGAAATTATTAAGCGATACAATAGAGAAATATCAATTAGAATCTGAGTCAATATATTTATTATATTCAGAAGGACTTCCACAAGAAATTAAACAGATGGCAGAAAGTTATTTAGAGGAACATGGCTATACCAATGTTCCATGGGTAAAAACAGGATGTGTTATCTCTGTACATGGAGGTCCAGGAGCATTTGGACTTGGTGGTTTTATTCTTGATATACAACTTCAAAATCTTCAAATAAAACTAAAGAATCTTCCGTAAATATATAATTTAAGTTTTTAGCATCCTGTGTAAAGTAATTTATATGTCCTTTACGCCAAGATTCTAATGTTTCATCTTCTCCTTCACGTTTACATATATCATATGTCATATCTTTAAAAGGAAGAATTGTAAGGTTTGTGGTTTCGATAACACACTTAGGTATTCCATCCCAATTCGTAATAATACTTAGATTACCAATTTTAGGTAAGGGATCACCTTCTGCCTTCCAAGAATCTACAGTGCTAGCAGTGGCTCTTTTTTTTCCTTCTAAAACTAACTCTAATAAAGTATTTGCCCAATATTCTGTAAGATCAAAGTGAAAAACATCAATATATTTTGTATTTTTAGTTTTATTATTATATTTTAAATATCGATTCCAAAATGCTTCTATATTTTCCATAATATATCTCCTATATAGAATAGTATAACAGAAATATCATTAAATTATCTTTCTTTATTTATAAGTTTTTGATATAGAGAAATATATTCTTTGGCACTATGTTTCCATGAAAAATCTGACTGCATTGCAGAACGCATTATTTTTTTCCATACTTTTTTATCATCATAATATACTGAAAGAGCCATATCAATAATAGATAACATTTCATTACCATCATAATTGATAAACCGGAATCCATTACCTGTTTGTTCATAAGCATTATATGCTTCGATACTATCTTTCAAGCCACCAATTTCTCTAACAATGGGAATTGTTCCATAACGCATAGCCATCATTTGACTTAAACCACATGGTTCAAAGAGAGAGGGCATCAAGAAAATATCACAACTTGCGTATATTCTTTGTGCTAGTTTTTCATCATATTTTTGGTGATAAGATAACTGGTTAGGATATTGTTTTTGTAGATATAATAACTGTTGTTCATATTGATATTCACCAGCACCAAGAATAAATATTTGAATTTCTCTGTTCAATAATTCCTCTATTTTATTAATGATAAGATTGATACCTTTTTGCCAAGTTAAACGTGTAACCATACCAATGCAAGCAATATCTTTATTAACAGGTAGTAGACATTCTTTTTGAAGGGCTATTTTATTGTTAGATTTTTTATAATAGAAATTTCGACCATCATAATTCTCAACAATATCAATATTAGTTTTTGGATTGATATATTCCGTATCTATACCATTAATAATACCAAAAATATCATTTTTTCTTAGTTGAAGAATACTCTCTAATCCTTCTCCAAATTCTTTTGTCAGAATTCCCTTAGCATATGTTGGTGATACTGTGGTAATAACATCACTATAGACAATCGCAGTTTTCATCATATTCAAACAACCATCATGGAGACAGTTACGAATATCAAATTTTTTAATGTCTAAACCAAAAATATCTTCTAAGATAATAGGGTTTCCTTTACCTTGGTAAGCAATATTATGAATAGTAAAGATAATTTTAATGTTTTCATAATATGGGTATCGGTAATATTTCTCTTTATATAATAAAGCAATCATAGAGGTTTGCCAATCATGTAAATGAATAATGTCTGGTTGTATTTTTAGATGACCAATGAGTTCCATAGCTGCTAAATTATAAAAAGCAAAACGCTCATAGTCATCATCATAGCCATACAATCCCTCCCTTTTAAAATATTGTTCATTATCAATGAAATAGAAGGTAACACCAGCAATCTTAGTTTCAAAAACTCCGCAATATTGTTTTCGCCATCCCACCCATACAAAGAAACTAGTGATAAATGAAAGATTTTCTATAGGAGCTAGATCTTTATATTTAGGGAGTATGACAAAGCATTTTTGTTTTTCTCTTTGTAAAGCTTTAGGTAAAGAACCTAAAACATCGCCTAATCCACCTGACTTAATAAATGGACTAGCTTCTGAAGCAATCATTGCAATTTTCATTACACTATATCTCCTTCATTAATGTATAAGGGTTGATTGTAGTCTCCTGATAACTCAATTTTTTTCTCAATACGAGCATTTGTCTCTACAATGACATTTTCTAAATGGGCGTTAGGAGCTATTTTTGCGCCAGCTAATATAATGCAATTTTTAACATAAGCGTCTTTACCAATAATAACTTCTCGACCAATAATACTGTTTTCAACAGTTCCATTTATAATAGCGCCATTCGCTAATACTGATTTTTTTACAACTGCATGTTTTAAATATTTAGTTGGTGGTGTATCATTTGTTACGGCATAAATTGGCCACCTAGAATTAAAGACTTTAGCGTATAAATCCATATCTAGTAACTCTAAAGAATATTCATAATAGGCTTTAATACTATCAATACAACGAGCATATCCTGTATATTTATAAGCACGTATTTGTTTTTCATCACATACATAAGCTAATACATCTTTCATAGTGAAGAATCCACTAATCTTACTAGCATAACGGACCACTTGTAACAAAGTTTTAGTATTAAAAACATATGTTTCTAATGAGATGTTAGCTGTATTTTTAGCCCCTTTATTAGGTTTTAAATTAGTTACCATATCTTGCTTGATAGTAAGTACTTGTTCACCATAGTAAGCATCGTTTGCATTAGTAACAGGGGTATAGACCATTGTTACTTGAGCACCAGTTTTTTCATGTTGTTCAATAACTTTACTATAATCCATAGTGGTAATAATATGGGCAGGTGCCATAATTACATAATCAGAAGAAGTAGTTTTCAAAAACTCTATATTTTCAATAAGATTATGAATATCATGATTATATTTTCCATGATAATTATATTTCTCATTGTATAACAAAGAAATACCACCAGCTTTAGTATTAAAGTTCCAAGTTGAGTCATTACCTAAATACTCAAACAATGAACGTGGTTTCTCTTGAATTAATATACCAACATTATCAATACCGGAGTTTGATAAATTGGATAATACAAAATCAATAATCGCATATCTTCCCAAAAAACTAACAGTTCCAACAGAACGATAG
>JBKEBJ010000168.1:0-3494 GCA_047973105.1 Coprobacillaceae bacterium
GATCCAATCAATTTGGAAACGGTATGACGTTCCATATATTCACTCATATATATACGAATAATCGTACTTTCATCTTGAAACATGGCCTTCGCTAAAGCTCTACATACTTCTGTTTTACCAACACCTGTAGGGCCTAAGAACAGAAAACTTCCCATTGGTCGATTAGATTCTCTAATGCCTACTCTACTCCTACGAATGGCTTTAGAAACTACATGTACTGCTTCATCTTGACCAATTACTTGTTGATGTAATATGGTTTCCAAGTTACGTAATCTTGTTCTTTCATCTTGATTCATCATAGTTAAAGGAACACCAGTCCATCTAGAGACTGTACTAGCAATATCTTCTTCTGAAATAATACGAGATTGTTTTTCTTCCCATTCTTCTTGCTTCATTGACAAAGCATGTTGCAATTCTTCTTGTTGATCACGGATATTTGATGCAGTAAGAAAATCATTCTCTTGTATTGCTTCTTTCTTTTGTAAAGATAATTCTTGAATCTTGACACTCATATCTTTTAAATGTACTGGGACAGATAATAAGTTTGTTTTCTTATGAGATGCTGCTTCATCAATAACATCAATAGCTTTATCTGGTAAGAAACGATCGGCAATATACTGTTCACTAAGTTCTACTGCGGCTTTAATAGCACCATCACTAAAAGTAAGATCATGAAATTTTTCATACTTAAAGCGCAGTCCTTGTAACATTTCAATAGTATCATTGACCGTTGGTTCTTCAACCGTAATAGGTTGAAAGCGTCGTTCTAAGGCACTATCTTTTTCTATGTGCTTCTGATATTCATTGTTTGTCGTAGCACCAATAATTTGTAATTCTCCACGACCTAAAGCTGTCTTTAAAATGTTGGCTGCATCTAAACCGCCTTCTGCGGCTCCTGCTCCAATCAATGTATGAAGTTCATCAATAAATAGAATAATGTTACTATTCTGTTTTGCTTCTTCTATATAATTCTTAATACGTTCTTCAAAGTCTCCTCTAAACTTAGTACCAGATACTAAAGAACTTAAATCTAACATCATTAAACGTTTTCCTAATAAGTTTTTAGGAACATCTCCTTCCATAATACGGCTGGCTAACCCTTCAACAATAGCAGTTTTACCTACACCTGGTTCACCAATTAAAACAGGATTATTTTTAGTTCTACGTGAAAGTATCTGAATGGTGCGCGATACTTCTTTATCACGTCCAATTAATGGATCTAGTTTTCCGTCACGTGCTTTAGCAGTTAAATCAATACTAAATTCATCTAATACTTTAGTTTTCATTTCTTCTTTATTAGTAATGATTTCTAAAGGCCAGTCCTTACCCATTCTTTTAATAATATCTTCTCTTATAATTTCTATATTAACCCCTGTAGAAAGTAACAATTGACTTGCAGCACTACCATTTTCAAGAATCATAGCTAACAAAATATGTTCTGGTTCTATATATTTATGATGCAATTTATCTGCCTGTGCTTCTGCTAATTCAAATATTCTATCGCATTCTTTCGTGATATTTAAAACCATGACACCTTTTTTAGGAGTTTGATCATATTTGTGAATAATATCATCAATTAAGATGCCATCTATTCCAGCTAAATCTAAGACCTTACATGCAGTACTATCAATTTGCGTTAACCCCCATAAAATATGTTCGCTACCCACAAACTGAAATCCTTTATCACTTGCATATGTAAAAGCGAATTGATTAGCCATACTAGCCTGTTCAGAAAGATTATTCATGTTCATCGTGATATACCGTATCCTTTTTTGTGATTTCTAATTCTTTATATATTTTATCGGCTTGTTCATAACGTTCACACTTGATAGCCTCTTCTAATCTTGCATGTAGACTATGAATAATACGACGTTTTTTTATTTCTTCACCACTTGAAAATGGGTAGAATTGAGTACCTATTTCTCTTTCCATAAAAAGTGTATTTCCAACTGTTAAATCATTACTCCCTGCTTTTTGCATAGAAGCATACCATGCTTCTGTAGTTCTTGCACAATCTTCGCATAAATGTAATTCTTGAATATCTCCGTTAAACCTAATAATATAACTTTTTGATACTTCATTTTTATTACAACGTTGACATTTCATACTATCACCCTTTCTTTTTATCTATTTACTATAACTTTATCAATAAGACCATATTCCTCTGCTTCCTTAGCACTCATGAAATTATCTCGATCGCTATCCTTTTCCACTTGTTCAACACTCTTATTTGTATTCTTAGCCAATATTTCATTTAACTTTTTCTTTGTTTTTAAAATGTGTTCTGCCTGGATTTGAATATCACTTGCTTGTCCTTGACTTCCACCAGAAGGTTGATGAATCATAATTTCACTATTTGGTAAAGCCAGTCTTTTTCCTTTAGCACCACTAGAAAGCAAGAATGCTCCCATTGATGCTGCCATTCCTATACAAATAGTTGATACATCAGGTTTAATAAATTGCATTGTATCATAGATAGCTAATCCTGCTGATACAGATCCTCCTGGACTATTTATGTATAACTGGATATCTTTATTACTGTCTTGTGATTCTAATAATAATAATTGAGCGACAATAGTAGTAGCCATATCATCATTTACTTCTCCACTCAACATAATAATACGATCATTTAATAAACGAGAGAATATATCATAACTTCTTTCTCCACGACTTGTTTGTTCTACAACATAAGGTACTAAATTCATAAACTATTTCCTTTCTCTTTCTTCATTTTTTCATATACATTAGATAATTTATCTAATAAACATAATAATTCTTCTAACTCATCTAAAGCAAAATGTTTTAATAACATTTGATACTTTTCTTCATATAAAGCCCCTGTCTGTTCAACATACCTTTTTCCTTTTTCCGTTGGCATAATAATGATTCTACGTCGATCGTTGCAATCTATTTGACGTATAATATATTGCTTTTTTTCTAAAGAATTCAAGATTTGAGAAACTGCAGAATTAGAAATGTATAAACGTTTAGATAATTCTGTTAACTTTAACTCACTTTGATTGTTGTTCACCTGAACGATGTTATGCATTACCACAAACTCATTAAAATTAGCATCGCTATTAAATACGCATACATTTACTCTTTTGAAGCGTAGCAATGTGGTAATAAAATAATATTTTTTTTCAATTATTTCATTCACCCCCTAATTATTAAGTGCTTAACTATTTATTTATAAAATATCATACAACTACTTTTTATTATTGTCAAGTTGTATGGTAATAGTAAATTATTCTATTGTTTTTAAATATGTAGATAAGGAGATTGTCACTAGTAAATATATTAAATAGAACTACTACCTCAGATTATCACAACAAATTAGTTGTGATTTTTGTTTTATATGTTAGATAGTATCATCTAAGTTTATATGTTTTATTAGAAAAGAGTCGATTTCTATTAGAACAAAAGTAAGAAAAGGTTCGATTCTTGCAATTCTTATTAGAACGAGACTAACAAAAAACACATCATCTTGATGT
>JBKEBJ010000185.1:0-6198 GCA_047973105.1 Coprobacillaceae bacterium
AATGATTATTTACTTTTATTAATTGAAGTTATTAAATTGTTTAGAGTTTGTTTATAATTTAAAAGATTATCTTATGTTATAATAAAGACATCAAATAAATATACATTCCTTATACTCTTTAGGAATAATGAAGAGAGGTATAAAAGATGAATTTACCAAATAAATTAACTATTTTTAGAATGTTAATGGTGCCATTGTTCGTAGTTTGTTTAATGAGCGATAATACAATGGGTACTAATTTTGCTTTGATTATATTTATTATTGCTAGTTTAACTGATTTTGCAGATGGATATATTGCAAGAAAATATAATCTAATTACTGATTTTGGAAAACTACTAGATCCAATTGCTGATAAATTATTAGTAAGTGCAGGTTTGATTTGTTTTGTTCAATTAGGTGTGTTAGATAGTTGGATAGTCATTGTTTTGTTAGGTAGAGAATTTATCATGAGTGCTGTGCGAATGTTGGGAGTTAAGAATAATGTCGTTATTAAGGCAAGTAAATGGGGAAAATGGAAAACCGTAATTCAAATGGCTCTTATTTTCTATTTGTTATTCCCTTGGCAAAGTTTTAGCTTTGATTTACAAATAGTAGAGATAGTAAAAATTCTTCTTATTTATGGATCGTTATTCTTATCTGTGTACTCTTTGGTAAGATATTTAAAAGATAATAGAGTATTATTATATCAAATTGCGGATATTTAATAATAAGTGCGAAGAAATGTTTTCTTCGTTTTTTATTGTAGAAAAGATAGTAAATACAATTGTTTTATAGTAATGAATCATTTATAATTTAGACAATTAATAAAAGTGAGGGTAGTATATGAAAACAATATCTATAAAAAATATAGAAATAGGAAAAGGCATTCCTAAAATATGTATTCCTATTGTAGGGAATACAATGGAAGAGATAATTGAACAAGCAAAAACAATAATACAATATCCAATAGATATTGTTGAATGGCGTGCAGATTGGTTTGAAAATGTTTTTAATACTGAGGTAGTAATAAAGGTTTTAAAAGAATTAGCGAGTGTTTTAAACGATATACCACTGCTATTTACTTTTAGAACAGCGAATGAGGGTGGAGAAAAAGAAATTGATATTGTTACATATAATAAGTTGAATCAAGAAGTAATTTCTAGTGGATATATAGATATTGTTGATGTTGAAATGTTTATTAATGATAAAGTAGTGCATGAGATTATTACACATGCTCATCAACATAAGGTGAGTGTAATTGCTTCTAACCATGATTTTAATAAAACACCAAATAAAAATGAAATTGTACAAAGATTGTGTAAGATGCAAGAGATGGGGGCAGATATTGCGAAGATTGCAGTTATGCCTAAAACTAAGAAAGATGTATTAACTTTGTTGGAAGCAACACTTGAGATGTATGAAAATCATACATCAATCCCAATAGTTACCATGTCAATGTCTGAAATTGGAGTAATTAGTAGAATAACTGGTGAAGTGTTTGGTTCTGCAATAACCTTTGCATCAGTAAATAAGGCATCAGCACCTGGGCAAATAGAAGTAAAGGAATTGATTAGTGCACTAAAAATAGTGCATAACTATTCTTAACACTTAAATAAGATAAGATAATAGAACTCTATAAATAGGGTTCTATTTTTTGTTTTGTTTATATATTTCTAAATGTGAGTTACATTTATATTCGATATACCTTGACAGGCGAAGTATCACGTGACATATTGTAGTAGAACAAAGAAGGAAGGAGGCAATTAAAGTGTCAATGACATCAGATATGCTTCGTGGTCATACGGAGGCTATTATATTAGCCCATTTGATAGAACATGATAGTTATGGATATCAGATTAATAAAGATATTCTAAATAAGACAAACAATCAATATGAATTAAAAGAGGCAACATTATATTCTGCCTTTAGAAGGTTAGAACAAGAAGGTAAAATCAAGTCCTATTGGGGGAATGAAGAAAGCAATGCTAGGCGTAGATATTATGCGATTACAGATATTGGCAAGCAGGCTTACGAAAGACAAAAAGATGAATGGGAGTTAACAAAATCTATTATTGATACGTTAATAAAATAGGAGGACATAATTGTGAATGATGAATTGAGAAAGTATTTAGATAAACTTTTTGAAGATGCACCTAAAACAAGAGCATCGTATGAGTTAAAAGAAGAATTATTAGCCAATTCTACAGAGAAATATTCTGATTTAGTGGAAAGTGGTATTCCAGAAGGCGAAGCATTACACATTGTGATGGATTCTATTGGTGATATAGAACAATTATTTGAAACTATGGAAACAACGGAGAAAAAAGAGGCTATTGAAGTTAATTTAAAAAAGAAAGCTTTGTTTAGAACTACAGCTATTGGATTATATATTCTTGGTTTTATATTAGCGATTATTGTAGATGAGGTTGCACCAGTAAGATATGACTTCTTAGGTGGTGTTTCGATCTTAGTGATGGCAGCAATTGCAACTTGCATTTTAGTATATGAAAGTATTGCGTATCCTAAATATAAGAAAGAAAATGATACTGTTGTAGAGAACTTTAAAGAATGGAATCATAATAAGAAAGCAAATAAAGAAATAAAGAATGCAGTAAATGTTATTATTTGGATGTGTACATTAGTTGCTTATTTTATACTAAGTTTTATGACTATGGCTTGGTATATTACTTGGGTTATCTTTTTAATTGGTGTTTGTGCACAAGCAATAGCTAGTTTATTATTTCAAATTAAAGATAACAAAGAGTAAAGGAGAATAGGGGCTTATGAGAAATACTACAAAAGTACTAATTGGTATTCTTTTAGCAATCGTAGTTGGATTGGTAAGTATACTAATTTATGTATTAGGTTTTGGGGGAAGAATTAGTTTATTTGAAGATCGTTTTCAAACAAAACTAATCAATACACAAACTGTTTCGATGGAAGAAGTTTCTAATATTTCAATACAAGGTTATAGCAGTGAAATTGTTTTTATAGAAACAGAGAGTGAAGAAATGACAATTAAAGAATATGGTACAAATATGATTAAGGGACCTTTTGTGAATGTAGATAAAAAAGGAGAACAATTATATTTGGAAGTGGATGAAGATGCCTTTAGAACATTTATTATTTTAGGAAGTAACCATAAATATTTTGAAGTATATTTACCTTCTTCTTATCAAGGCAGTCTAGATGTTGAAACAAATAGTGGAGATATAGAATCTAAGATGAATTTAGAATTATCGAATTGTAAAATTCAAGCAAGTAGTGGTTATATTGATTTACAAAAAGTAAAATCAGAAAATATTCTTTTATCCACTAGTAGTGGAGATATCGATGTTAAAGAATTGGAAGGAAAAAGTGAAGTGAAAGCAAGTAGTGGTTATATTAACATGGAACGTGCTATAGGAGATATTAATAGTTCAGCCAATTCTGGAGATATTACTTTAAAAAATATTATAGTAAATATAGAAGTAGAAACTAGTAGTGGATATATTGATGTAGAACATATTACGGGAAATGTTACAGCTTCTGCACAATCAGGAGATATTAATCTAGATAAGGTAGAGGGAATGATAAATCTGAAAACAACAAGTGGTTATATAGAAGCGTATGGAATTACTGGCGCAGGGGATATTACTACATCATCTGGTGATATTGAATTACGAATGACGACTCTTACAAATAATCTGAATTTACAGACAAGTAGTGGATATATTGATTGTGAATTACCAAAAGATACTTCATTTGCATTTGAGGCAAATTCAAATTCTGGAGATATTGAAACCGATTTTGAAGATGATTTAAATTATAATAAAGATGGTTCTAGTGTAAAAGGAAACATTGGTGATACAAGTGATATTACAATTAATTTGGAAACTAGTAGTGGCGATATTGAGCTTTCATTAAAATAGGTACTTAAACACACTATTAAATAAAGTAGTGTGTTTTATTTTGTTAAAAATGCATATAGATGTACGAGTAATATAAAAAAATGCTAGAATAACCAAGTGTGAGTTTTAAGAAATGAGGAAGATAATGAGAGATTTAAAGATTTTAAAAAAAGCTTTTATTTTTTTTGTATTATTAAGTATGATTACTGTTTTTTGTTTAGCAGTTAAATCAATCAACGCTGCATCATCAGATATTAATATTAAAATAATACATGATTATGGTAATATGGGAATTATAGAAGACGATAAAACATTAACTAATGATAGTGTTGAAAGTATTTATGAATGGTATAAAACAAATTATAATGATGCTACTTATGAAGTGGAATCAGTAGCAATAACAAGTATCCTTAAAACGGTAAATATAGAACTGAATCATTATATATTTGATCCTTCAGTAGGGGAATATGTATTGTATATGACAGAGATTTGTTTAGTACCATTGAATAGTGTATTTTCCGTTAATGATTATATACGTAGTGATTTTCCAATAGAAACAGAATTTTTAGCTACGGATCAAAGTGATTTTATAGCACTAGATGAAACTACTGTAAACTATTATTATGATTCAGAAGGCTTTTCTAGAAGTTTACCAATTAGAAAAAGTGATACTTTACAAAGAATATATAATACAGATATATTTACAGATAATTTAAATACTTTAAGTTATGAGTTTTTAACATTAAATGATTATACTGTTACTATTAATTATAAGGAAAAAATAACATATACAGTCAATTTTGAAAGTAATGGAGGAAATATGATTACTCCTATTACAGGAATTACTTCAGGGCAAAAGATTGAGATGCCAACAAATCCAATTAAGGATAGTCATACTTTTATGGGATGGTATCAAGATTTAGAACTTACAGATCCTTGGGATTTTGAAAGTGATGTAGTAACTAGTAATATTACTTTATATGCGAAATGGCAAAAAAAGGATACTAATATTATAGATGAGAATAAAGATGTAGATGAAAAGAAAGATAACATAGTAAATGAAGGAAAAAACAGTAATAATACTGTAGTTATAAAAACAATGGACAATACTATAATGAGCACATGGGTTAGCTTAATAGTTATGAGTATAATCAGCGCTATAGTAATAAAAAGAACTAAAAGAAATTCCTAAGTTTTACATGTAGTTATTAGGATGGTTACAATGAAAATTGAAACCATCTTTTTTATACAATCATGATACTTTACGGTTCATGCTAGGGAATAATTGTACAAATATATTTTTATAGAATGTTTGATATTAAATGGGAAAATATAAAGAAATGTTGGAAATGGAGAATGTAAGAGGGTATACTATAATTATAGGAGGTAGAGATATGAATATTGCTTTAATTGCTCATGACAATAAAAAACTAGAGATGATTGATTTTGTATCTGACTATCAAAAAATATTAAAAGAGCACACTTTATTTGCAACTGGAACAACAGGTAAACGAATTATTGAAAGTACAGGTTTAGAAGTAACAAGATTTTTATCAGGACCATACGGTGGAGATCAACAGATTGGTAACTTAGTAGCTTTAGGTCAAATGGATTTAGTTGTTTTCTTTCGTGATCCATTAACTTCTCAACCTCATGAACCAGATGTTAGTGCTTTAATGCGTTTATGTGATGTTCATCAAGTGCCATTGTTATCTAATAAAGCTGGTGCTATTATGTATATGAAAGCTTTAAGTATATAGAATACTATATTTTAGGTTAGGAGAACATATGAGAAATATATTCACGTATCCAAATTTAATCAATAATATTGAAGAAATTGACTCTAAAAAAGAACAAATTATTGCTTTTGTTTTTGCCCCTTATCATGAAAAACGAGTGGCTGAAATTGTTGATCAGTTCTATGATTATTGGAATATTAAATTTGACGATAGTATCCTTCATTTTTTTTGGTTGGGGTATGTATTAGAAGTGGAACAAAAACCAGGTAGATGGCTTGTAGATAGTCATTGCTATGAGAAAATGTATTATGATATTAAGATATTCAATGATTTGGTAAAACAACTTAATACAAAATGGAAGTTTACATATAAAGATAAGTTTGAGATAGTTTTAGTTAAATGTGTTAATTCTAAAATAGATTTTAAAAATACAATTCGTATTGATTTAGAAGATTGTTTTACAGATATCAAAGAAATAAAAAAAGTCATGTGTGTTGTTAATGATGTTGTTAATGAATATAAAACATTTTTTGCATTAAAACAAAGTATTAAAAATATGAAAGGTTTAAAACGTTTAAGAAAAATTGATA
>JBKEBJ010000192.1:0-7582 GCA_047973105.1 Coprobacillaceae bacterium
TAATAGATAATAGTAATAAAAACACGGAAAACTATTTTATTTGTATTATAAATGCTAATAATTGTATATATAGTATAAGTATAACTTAAATATTAAGCCATTTCATGACATAATTTAATATCAAAAAACCTACAAAGAATTGTAGGTTAAATATTTATTTATTATTAAATGCACTCTCTGGTTGTTTAGGAACATAAATATCTTTATCTAAAGAATAGTATTCTGTAATATTTTGACAATGGTCTCCCATACGTTCTAGGTTCGCTAAAATATCTACATATGTAGAATTAACCAATGCAGATTTTTCAACACGTTTTGCAACTCTTTGGACATGTCTTTGTTTAGCTTTTTTATTGAAATAATCTAGATCGCTTTCTTTTTCATCAACATATTCTCTAGCTTGTAAATCATGCTTATCAAAAGCAATTAATGTTTTATCTAACATATCTAAAACAAGAGTCATCATTGAGATTAAATCTTCTCTAGCTTCGTTAGAAAAATCTTCTCTTTCATCAAAAACAGCTTCATAATAACCTACAATGTTTATACATAAATCACCAATACGTTCAAAATCTTTGATTGTTTTCATATTCGCTAGGTATGTCATAGCATCTACTTCGTTTAAAGTTTCATGAGAAATTAGTACTAGATAGTCAGTAATTTTTTCATCTAAAATATTAATAGTGTTTTCCATTTCAAAAACATAATTTTTAGCAGTACTGTTTTTACTTATAAAATATTCCTTAGTATTTTCAACAGCTTCATATGTTATATGACCCATTTCCATAATTTTATTTTTAGCGATTTCTAAAGCATGAGAAGGGAATAAGTTAACAACATTAGTATCTAACTCACTTAAGTCCATTTCATATTCTTTATCTTTACTTGGTATCAATCGTTTAACTAAGGCAACCATTCTACCAATAAATGGGAATAATAGAATTGTTGTTATAAGATTAAAAATCCCATGCGCTACAGCTAATTCCATTTGTGGATTAAGACCAAACATAGAACTTATATACATAATAAAGGATTGGAATGGGTACAATATTATCATAAAGAATAGGGTTCCCATAACATTAAACATTGTATGGAAACCAGCTGCTCTTTTTGCAGGAGTAGACCCACCAATAGCTGCCAAAACAGCAGTAATAGTTGTTCCAATGTTACTACCAAATAAGAATGGTAATGAGATTGATAGATTAATAGCACCAACACCATACATCTGTTGTACGATAGCGATAACAGCACTAGATGATTGAATAATCATGGTTAATACTACACTACCAAATAAACTAAAGACTGGATTTTGTGCTAAGTAAACAGTGATATCACGGAACTCTTGTACTTCGGCGATCATTTTTAAATTTGAACCCATTAGTTCTAAACCATAGAACAAACAACCAAACCCAAAAAATATTTGTCCTAAATATTTTATTTTTTTATTATTAAAGAACATAATCATACATGCACCAACAATGATAAAATACACTGAATATTCAGAAATATTTAAACCAACTAAAAATGCAGTAATGGTTGTACCAATATTGGCTCCCATGATGATTCCTACACCTTGATTCAATGTCATCATTCCAGAACGAATCAAACCAATTGTTAAGGCTGTTGTTCCTGAACTCGACTGAATTAAACATGTAACTAATGCTCCAATTAAAATTCCTTTTAGTGGACTAGACGTATATTTATCAATAATGTTTTTAAGTTTATCTCCAGAAAAGTTTTTTAATCCTTCTCCCATATAGTCAATTCCAAATAAGAATAACCCTAATCCAGCGAGAATCAGTGGCCATTCGATGTCTGCTAAAGTCATATCCTCACACTCCTCTAACGATAATAATAAGAAAATGTTAAGATTATGTAAATGAAATTAACACAATCTTAACAAAAGTAAAATATTGATGTGATTTGATTGAAAAAAAAGAAATCTGTAGTAGAATAGAATGCGTATGTAAAAAAGGGGGTAAAATGTATGAAAGGAAGAGGTAAAAAATTTATTTCATACTATCGTCCATATCTAAAATTATTTTTTGCAGATATGGTCTGTGCAATGATTGCTGCAAGTGTAACTTTGGCGTTTCCAATGATTATTCGTTATATTACAGGGAATGTTTTAATGCAAGATGTGATTAATTTGAATACTATATATATCTTGGGAGCTATCATGCTTGTTTTAGTAATCATAGAATATTTTTGTAATTACTTTGTTGCTTATAAAGGGCATGTCATGGGGGTATATATGGAAAGAGATATGCGTAATGAATTATTTGCGCATTATCAAAAATTATCATTTATTTTTTATGATGAAGAAAAAACGGGACAATTAATGTCACGTATTACCAACGATTTATTTTCATTAACGGAACTATATCATCATGGACCTGAAGATATTGTCATTTCACTAATTAAGTTTGTTGGGGCTTTTATTATTCTTTCAACAATTAATTTAAATCTAACGCTTATTGTTTTTGCGTTTATTCCTATAATGGGAGGATTTGCATTATTTTATAATCGTAAAATGAAACGTGCTTTTAAGAAAAACAAAGAAAGAATAGGGGATATTAATGCTAGAATAGAAGATAATTTATCTGGAATTCGAGTTGTTAAAAGCTTCGCAAATGAAACCCAAGAGATGCATAAATTCCATGATGAAAATGGAAAATATGTTAATAGTAAAGAAAATAGTTATCATTACATGGGGCGATATCACTCTGGACTAGGTGCCTTTACATCTTTTATAAGTGTTGCAGTTATTTTCTTTGGAGCGTTATTTATTTCAGCTGAATCAATTGATACAGCAGATTTGATTACTTTTATTTTATATATTAATAACTTAATTGACCCTGTTAAAAAACTTATTAACTTTACAGAACAATTTCAAGAAGGCGCAACTGGATTTGAACGTTTTATGGAAGTTCTAGAAATAGAACCAGATATTCAAGATAAAAAGGATGCTATTATTTTAGATAATGTTAAAGGAGATATTGTTTTTGATAATGTTGGGTTTCAATATAACAAAAGTAATGATTCTGTATTACAGGGTATTAATTTAAGTGTTAAAGCTGGTGAATATATTGCATTAGTTGGAAGTTCTGGTGTTGGAAAAACAACAATTTGTTCTTTACTGCCAAGGTTTTATGAAGTTAGTGAAGGATCAATTACCATTGATAATACTGATATTCGAGATATTAAATTAACTTCTTTACGTGAAAATATTGGTATTGTTCAACAAGATGTTTACTTATTTGCAGGAACCATAATGGATAATATTCGTTATGGTAATTTGAATGCTAGTGATGAAGAAGTAGTTGAAGCCGCAAAAAAAGCGAATGCACATGACTTCATTATGGATTTACCAAATGGTTATAATACTGATTGTGGTCAACGTGGTGTGAAATTATCTGGTGGTCAAAAACAACGTTTGAGTATTGCGCGTGTATTTTTGAAAAATCCACCAATCTTAATTTTTGATGAAGCGACTAGTGCTTTGGATAATGAAAGTGAACATATTGTACAAGAATCTTTAGAAAAATTAGCATATAATCGTACAACATTTGTTATTGCACATCGACTATCAACAATTAAAAATGCAGAACGCATTTGTGTAATGAGCGAAGATGGTATTGTTGAACAAGGAACACATAAAGAATTATTAGAAAAAAATGGACAATACGCGTCGTTTTATAATATGCAATTTCACACATAAAAACTTCCAATTATGGAAGTTTTTTTGTTATCTATATACTATTGTATAAGTTTCATTCTTCGTGGAAAAATGTATTGAAAGGAGAAATAAATAATGAAAAAATTTAACACACTTATATTACTTGCACTACTAACTTTTGGTTTGGTTGGTTGTAAAACTACAGAAGCAATAACTCGCGATGTTGCAGAAAAAACAGCGCTAACTGAGGTTGATGGAAAGGTGGCTAACTATGAGGAACGTTTTGATGATGATGAGCCACACCATCTCTTTGATATTGTAAAAGATGATCAACATTATGAAGTTAAAATCCATCGAGATACAGGAGAAGTGATTAGTAATAAATTAGTTGATGATAATGAAGGGATTCAACGTACTACTAATGACTCCTCTAATGCAACTGATTCATTTATAACGGAAGAAGAAGCCAAAAAAATCGCTTTAGATAAAGTTGGTGGTGGTTCTGTTGTTAAAACAAAACTAACAACGGATGATGGGGAAAAAGTTTATAAAATTGAAATTCACCATAATAATAAAGAATATGACATAGAAATAGATGCAGTTTCAAAAGAAATTATTGAATATGAAGAAGACATAATAGATTAAACAAATGTTTAATCTATTTTTATGTTATACTTATTTGTAATTTGGAGGGGGAAATATGAAAGATTTAGGAGTTATTATTGGAGTAGCCTTAGCCGGTGTACTAATTGGATTAGTTATTACATTTATACTTGTAAAACCACTATATCAAAAAAAGCATAAAGAACCATTAAGTAATGTTAACACAATTATTAGTATTGCTATATTTGCACTAATAGCGATAGTTGTTAGAACAATATTAACTATTATGTAAGTGGATATCACTTCGATATCTTTTTTTACTAAAATGAAAAAACACAACAGGTACTATGATAATTTGATACAATAAATAACGAGGTGAAAAATATGCAAGAGAGAAAGTTTATATTTTTTGATATTGATGGAACATTAACGGATGACAATCCTGGTGGAAAGGTTTTACCATCAACATTAGAAACATTACAGAAATTACGTGATAATGGACATTTTGTTGCACTAGCAACAGGGCGAGGACACCATTTCGCACATCCATTTATGAAAGAACATGGATTTGATAATATGGTTAGTGATGGTGGTAATGGAATTACAATTAATAAGAAATTATTAGGGATTGAACCATTAGACCATGAGTTAGCTTTACAATTAATTCATGAATTAATAGAGAAGAAAATCCCTTTTAGTGTCGCATTAGATAATACGCCTACAGTATATACACTAAAAGGATTAGAATTTATTAATCATTTAGGTAAACAAGTAGCTGTTTTAAATGACTTTGATCACGTTGAGGAGATACATAAAATTTTTATTAAGGCAACAGTAGAACAAGAAAAAGATTTAGAAATGATTCATAAATTAGGATATATGCGTTATCATGGAACAGATTTAATTGTAGAACCATTAGAAAAGTTTAGAGGAATTAAAAAAGTAGTTGAATATATGGAGGGGGATTTAAAAGATGTTGTTGTTTTTGGTGATGGGAAAAATGATATCTCAATGATGCAACAAGCAGCAATGTCAATAGCCATGGGAAATGCTCTTCCAGAAGTCAAAGAAATTGCTTCCTATATTACTAAAACAAACAAAGAAGATGGAATTATGTTTGCTTGTAAACATTTTGGATGGATAGATTAATAAAATGTGGTATACTATATAGTAGGTGATGATATGGAAATTATAAAATGGATAGGTATGATTTTAGGAATCTTTATTTTACTATATATTAGTGTGAAGTTATTATTACGCAGTGAAGAAAAAATGCAAGCTTCTAGTCGTACATATCGAAAAAACAAGAAACAAACAGAAGAATTAAATAAGCAATTAGACGAAACGATTATTATGTTAGAAAGTCAAAATGAATCTTTAGAAAAAGTAAGTGATTTCTTTAAAAAAGTAAATACTCGTGTTTTTAAGGACTAAAAATATTTAAAAATCATATTGACAAGTTTCATAAAAAGAATATAATACAAGTTATATATATATAAACTCAATGATGAAGAGAGTAGTTTAAAGGCGTTTATAAGCGAGTTAACGTTGGTGGAAGGTTAACAAACAATTTTAAATGAACCGCACTTCTAAGGGGAATATCTGAAATTAGTAGGATATTTAAGTATGCTTACTTTACAAGCAAGAGGGGATATATTTATATATCAACAAGAGTGGTACCGCGGAAATTTCGTCTCTTAGCATTTTAGCTAAGAGGCGTTTTATTTTATCAAAAAAAGAAAAGGGGTAATAAAAATGAAAAAAGTATGGAAATTATTAGTTGTTTGTACAATGGCATTTGCGATGGTTGGATGTGGAGGAGGAGACAGTAGTGATGACACAACAACATTACTAATTGGTATTTCACCAGACTATCCACCTTATGAATCATTAAACAATAATAACGAAATGGAAGGTTTCGATATTGATATGGTTGATGAGTTAGTAAAGATTATGAATGAAAATGGTGGTAACTATAAAGCAGAATTTAAACAAATGAGTTTTGATACTATTGTTAGTGCTGTAAACACAAGCCAAGTTGACTTAGGGATATCTGGTTTTACGTATGATGAAGAAAGAGATGTAGCTTGGTCAGAAGCTTATAACGATTCTAAACAAGTTGCTTTAGTGAATCCAGATAGTGATATTAAAACAGTAGACGATTTAAAAGGAAAAACAATTGGTGCTCAATTAGGGGCAACTGCGGAAACTGCAGCGAATGATATTGAAGGTGCAAAAGTTACAGCTGTATCAGATGTTAAGGTATTGATTGAGACATTGAAAACTGGTGGTTTAGATGCAGTAATATTAGACTATGCAGTAGCTAAAAATTACCAAGAAAATGCCGGGTTTGTAATGATAGATGAATCATTATTAGATGAAGAAAATTTCATTATTACAAATAAATCAGGGAATGAAGATTTATTAAAAGATGTTAATGCAGCAATTGAAAAATTTATTGCTTCAGATAAATATTTAGAATTAAAAGAAAAATGGGGCGTTTAAAATAACGTAGGAGGATTATATGGACATTATTCAAAAGATTTTAACAGCAGACAACATAATATTTATGTTAAAAGGAGCAGGATATTCTCTTGCCTTAGCCGTTGGAGCGTTAGCGTTTGGGATTGTTTTGGGTACTTTAGGTGCTACTGCTAAAATTTCCAAGTCTAAAATCCTTCGTCTATTAGGTTCTTGTTATGTAGAATTATTTAGGGGAACACCAATGTTATTACAAATATTGTTTTTCTACTTAGGTGTACCAGTAATTTATCAATCATTTACTGGTTCACCTTTACGTGCTAACCCATATATTGTTGGGTTAATAGCGTTAAGTTTTAATAGTGGAGCATATACTACAGAATTAATTCGTAGTGGAATTATTGGTGTTGATAAAGGACAATGGGAAGCTAGTGAAACACTAGGAATTAACTATATGCAAATGATGCGTTATGTAATTTTACCTCAAGCCTTTAAAAGAGTTGTTCCACCATTAGTGAGTGAATTCATTACTTTGATTAAAGATTCTTCATTAATTAGTACTATAGGGGCTGCAGAATTATTATATTCTGCACAAGTATTAGGTGCTAGACATTACAATTATTTAGTTCCGTTAATTAGTGCTTCAGTTATGTATTTAGTATTAACTGTAACAGTATCATATTTCGCAAGGAGAATAGAAAGAAGTTTGGCTATCAGTGATTAAAGTATATAATATTAGTAAAACATTTAAATAGGAAAAATCTTATAGAAAATTTTCTTTAGAGATACAAAAGGGAGAAATTGTATGTCTAATTGTAC
>JBKEBJ010000266.1:0-7046 GCA_047973105.1 Coprobacillaceae bacterium
GAACGATTCATAACTGGTCAATGGTAATGAATCAGTTACTGATCAACGATAAAATCGCTGAACGTATCCGCAAATATTCTGCCTTCTAAAAACTACTTACACACTTTTCTTGACAAACCCTCTATTTTTATTTGTGGTTATTAAGTTATATAACTAATCCTTTTCTTCATTTCCGGCAATTACAATATCCTTTGATAATTTCAAACTAGGAGTGGTCATCAAATATTGCAATTTAGAAATATATTCTTGTCGTGCATCTTCAATACAGGTGTCGTAGTATGCGCATAGAGCTGAATATAAGTCATCATTATTCAACTCATTAAAATTTGCAAACAAAGACTTTCTAACTGAATCATAACTATCTCCATGTTCTTTAGCTAAAACTTTTCCAGCCAATATCTCGGCTCTCTTTTGACATAGTTCTAACATTACCTTTTCTTCTTCTAGTTGAATACTTTCTTTACCTAATAATTGTTCTGGTGTAACATCTAGAGCAATCAAAAGGTCATTTAAACGATTTCCAGTTGGAAAGTTAACCCCTTTTTCATAATTAATAATACTTTGTTTTGTAAGGTGAACCATATCTGCTAACTGAGTTTGTGTTAAGCCCTTTCCTTTACGTATCATTTTTAAATTATCTGCAAATCGATTTGTACTTCTATGCTTATTCATCAATTATGCCTCCTTTTTGTTTTGATAAATCTCATTATATATATTCATATTTTACCTTAAGTGAAATGTTTTGTAAATAAGTAAAATAATTATTGACTTATTTATGTTTTGAACTATAATATAAATAAAAGGTATATTATAATTTTACTATTTATTGTTAAATCACAAATAAAAGTAAAATTATTTAATGTAAAAGATAAATCAGGAAACTAACCCATATAGAGAGAGTGTCTGCCCTTCGTACGTGCCATCGGCATATGTACGAGTAGGAGCAGACGCAACGCCATTGGCGTTGCTAGTAGGGCGAATAAGTAACACCGCCCTAATATACGGGCAAAGAGTGAAAAAGCAGCATAGAAGCTATATTTAAGGCTTATATTGCTATGTAAATAAGAGAGGAGGTGAACATTTGGCAAAACGTAATAATTTATCAGTAAAAATTGATTATTTAAGTATGGTTTTTGAAACGATTACAGCTGAAGACTTAGTTCGAAAGTTTTTACATTTACCTTTTGAATATTTTAGTATAAGGAATAGTGGAGTGAAACACAAGAGATACACTAAACTTTATGAATTTGGATCAATACGCATATTTGGCGATGCTAAACGTGATGAAACAAATATGAATGGTGTTGGTTGTTATTTAGTACTAGCTGGACAAGGATGTAATGAATTAAATGATTTTTTTGATAGTAGTGTTGAAAAAATAAATAGCAATGGTCTTGTCAGCTTTTTGAATTATTGTAATAAACAATTAGAAGTTGGTTCTTATCATCTTACAAGAATAGACATTGCTATAGATGATAGAAATGAAAAACCATATTTTACTATTGAACAATTATATAAAAAATGTTTAAATGATGAAATTATTTCATGTTGTAGATCTTATCGTTTTAATGAAAGTAAGTTTGAAGAAAATGGCACTGCTAAAACACTGTATGTTGGTGATGGAAAATCTTCTATATCTTTCCGTTTTTATGATAAGGACAAAGAGATGTGTCAAAAACATAATATCCCCAATGAAGACATGGAGAGTTGGAAACGTTCTGAAATTCAGCTAAGAGATGATAGAGCACATTCATTTGCATTACTCATGATAGATGAATTTGATAGGTTAGGAGAACTTGCTTTTGAATTACTAGCAAGCTCATTAAAATTTGTTGTTAAAGATAAAAATCAATCCAATAAAAGTAGATGGAAAACTTGTGAGTTTTGGAAGAGATTTTCAGGTGCAGTAAAGCCACTTAAAATGAAAACTTATAGTCCAGTTAATCGTTTAAAAGATACTGAAAATTGGTTGCAGTATGGAGGAGCGTTGTCTGCAATAAGACTTTTTTCTTTTTTAGAACATCATAATGCACTTGGTGAATTAAAGAATTTAGAAGTGATGCTAAATAAGGTATATTATAGTCCAACTTTGTATAATAAAGCAGTTGTACATTTGAAAGAGAATGGATTAGAGGAGTTAATACCTTTAGTTTATAGAGATACAAAAACGATACCTACAAAATAATAGAAAGAAAGGTGATGAAGTATAGAAAATAAAGTAAATATAGAAAAACAAGTTTATACAGTTTCTGATATAATTAGCATATTAGGTATATCTAAAACAACTGCTTATCAACTTGTAAGAACAAATTGTTTTAAATCAGTTCGTATAGGTAATTCTATTAGAATACCTAAAAAATCCTTTGATGAATGGCTAGATAATAAATCAGAAAAGGAGAAATTAACATATGGCAACAATTGTTAAACGTAAAGATTCATATGCAGTAGTATATAATTACAAAAACGAGGAAGGAGAAATTAAGCAGAAATGGGAAACATACCATACTGCAAAAGAAGCAAAAGATAGAAGAATAGAAATCGAAAATCAATTAAATAAAAACGAATTTGTATTACCTACAAAAATGACAGTATCAAATTTTATGGATGATTTTGTAACTCTCTATGGAGAGAAGCAATGGAGCCTTAGTATGTATGATACTTGTAGCTCATTAATTGAAAATTATGTCAAACCAATTATTGGAGATATGGAAGTTCAATCTATTACTCCAAGAGTAGTAGATAAATATGTTCAACAACTTCAAAAAACAAAACCTGTAGATAAGAGATTTAGAAAAGCTAAAACTGAATACGTCACTCCTGCAACGATAGAGAAAATTATAAAACTTTTACGACATGCTTTCAAACAAGCTATACGATGGGAGATGATTACTCGTAATCCGTTTGATGGAGCAGTACTTCCAAGAGTAGAACATAAACAAAGAGATATATGGACAGCTGATATAATAAAACAAGCTTTAGAAATGTGTAAAGATGACAAATTATACATGGCTATGCATTTAGCCTTTGCTTGCTCATTGAGGATCGGTGAGATTGTTGGTTTGACTTGGGATAACGTTGATATATCAGAAAAAGCAATTATGAATGATGATGCTTTTATAGAGGTTAAGTATGAGTTGGCAAGAGAGACCGTTGAAACGATGGAGAAATTGAACTATAGAGGTATTAAATTTGTATTCCCGCCTTTGTTGGTAGATTCAAAAACTAGATTGGTACTTAAAGAACCAAAAACTAAATCCAGTGTGAGAAAAGTATGGTTACCTAAAACATTAGCTTATATTTTAGTTGACTGGAAGAAAAAACAAGAGGATGCGAAAGAGCTTTTAGGAGAAGAATATTATGATTATAATTTGGTAGTTTCACTGTCAAATGGAAATCCTTGTGAAAATAGAGTAATGTCTAAATCCTTTCAAAAGTTGAAGAAAAATGCAGGATTACCTGATGTGGTTTTTCATTCATTACGTCATTCAAGTGCTACTTATAAGTTGGAGTTAAATGATAACATTAAAGATACGCAGGGGGATACAGGGCATGCAACTACACAAATGTTATTAGACACATATGCAAAAATTTTAGATAAAAATAGAAAGTTGAATGCACAGAAATTTGATAACGTATTTTATACTTCAAAGTCAAAAAATAATCAAGTTGAAAGTGAACAAAAAGAACTTGATGATAAACTATTGTCTTTGATGGGGCAATTAAAAAAATCACCAGAATTGGTTGAAATAATTTTAAAGATGATTAATGTTCAAAATAGTCAAATAACTTAGTAATTAGCAAATGTTCATAAACCCTTAGCAAGGTAGCATAAATGGTGTATTTCCTAATTAGCAAATTAGCAAGCAAGAAAATAAAAAACCATAGATTTTAATTTCATATAAAATCTACAGTAATCGCAAAATTTGGTGTCCCCGCACGGGTTCGAACCGTGGACCCATTGATTAAGAGTCAATTGCTCTACCAACTGAGCTACGGAGACATTTTTATTTATTGTTTAAAATAAAGACATATATAATAATAAATCATAAAGAGACAGAAATCAAGAAAAAATAATGATATTATTACTCGAAATATGCTATACTATTAACGATGGGGTGATTTTATGTTCTATAAGCAATCAATAACTAATATTCAAGTTGTTGTTCTTTCATTAGATGGGGGATTATTAGATTTAAATAGACTACGCTATAATTATTATAGACGTTTATGTAAACATTACGGTGAAAGTGTTAATCGTTTTGAGTTTTCAGAACAATTGGGGAATATGAACACTATGTATGCCAAGTCTCCAATACAAGAACAGATGCCTAATACTTATCTAAATGAAGTAGTAGAAAAGGATCTGTTTGCATATGCAAAATTAAAACCTGATATTCAAAAAGATGGAATTGAAGAATTGCTACAATTTTTTATACAAAGAAATATAAAAGTTGTTGTTGTTTCTACCCATAAAACGAAAAGAGCTATTCAGTACTTACAACTAACAAGATTACATAAATATGTGGACTTTGTTATTGGTGGAGATAGTGAATGTGCACCTTTACCTGATATAGCGATATTAGAACTTATTTGTCATCAAATGGGAGTCACAGCCAATGATGTTTTAGTTGTAGCGAACTTCCCAAGTTTGTTAACGGCAGCTAATAAAATGTTAATGAATGTTGTATATGTACCGGATTTAGCACCAACTTCTCCAACCATTGAAGCAAGTGTTTATCGTGTAGCTAAAAATCCACTAGAAATCATAAACTTATTCTTATTTGCGAAATATGATACTGTAGAAATGTTTTCACCTTTACTAGGTATGTCTGCAAAAATGGATCTTGATACATTGCATCAAACATACAATCAGTTATTAAAAGAATATGCTGATGATGAAAGTCTAACTCGTTTAGTAAAACAAACATATCAATATTTCTTAATGGAAATTCAAGATAAAAATAGAAATACATCAAATACTGATGAAGTTATTAAAGAAGAGCTAACAAAAGTTGAAGATGTTCCAGAAGAGACTTCGAATATAGAAGAAGTAAAAGTGGAAGATCGACAATCAGAAATTGAAAGAACTGCACCTCTATTTATGGAAGAGGAAGAATTAGAAACATTAAAAGAACAAAAAGTACTAACTGAACCTATACATACTAAAGTACCTTCAACAGATGATGCTTTAGCTAGACAAAAAGATTTTGTAACACAAGCAACATCATTGAGTATGTTAATGGATGAAATTAATGAAAATGGTAATCCAGGTGTAAAGGATGATTCTATATCTGAAGAGAAAATAGATACTGAAGAAGAATTGTCTACATTTATGAAAGTATGGAATTATATTGTTGATTTTCTTTATACAACAATGCTTTCTGTTATTATTGTTTTAACTGGAATGATTTGTTATATTATCGGTGGTGATTTCCTTGAATCAAAAGGTGTCGTATCTAGTATTGTATCATCTGTAGTTAATGGATACGTTGGTTTTATTACTATGGTGTATAGAATACTATTTAATGGTTTACATAGTATTCTTACATTTATACCAGATTATGAATCTTTACTGACTAACTCACCATTAGCTTCAAAAACTGGAATGGAGACTATCTTATATATTATTTTCCATATTCTATTAATATATATTTTTAGATGGATTTTAAATAAGATAAAAACTAACGAGGAATATGAAAAATAAAATATTTGAACTAGATAAACAAATATCGTTTTGGTTTTCAAGACAATATCATCATACAATCATTAATACTTTAATGAAGTTTATTTCTAGTATTGGTGATTTTGGTCTTATTTGGCTTGTTATTATTGCTATAACAACAATGTTTCCTAAAACGCATTTTGTTGCTCAAAGAATGTTATTTGCTTTGTTGCTAGGGACTTTTCTTGGACAAATGTTAATAAAAACATTAATTCAACGTAAACGTCCATGTCAACGATATACTGAGGTATCACTATTGATACCTACACCTATGGATTCATCGTTTCCATCAGGACATACAACTTCTAGTTTTGCATGTGCTACAGTAATTTGTTTCTATCATTTACCTTTGGGACTATTAGCGTTAGCTTTTGCAATAACAATGGGAGTATCTAGATTGTATCTATTTGTTCACTATTTAAGTGATGTTATAGCAGCGATGTTATTAGGAATTAGTATTGGTATCATCATTATGATGTTTTATGTAATAAAAATGATGATTTATGTATGCGTGCATGATAGCGATAACTGTCTTTCCATCAACAATTGTTCCATCAATTACTTTACGGTAGGCTTCTGTTATTTCCATTTCTACAATAGCTAAATCTTCATCTTCATCAGAAGGTAAAGGGTTTTCTACTCTAAATATATCTTTTGCTTCATAAATATATAACCATTCATCTGAATATCCTGGTGTTGGTAAAAATTTTGAAATTGGATGAATAACTTTTGCACTATATCCTGTTTCTTCCTCTAATTCACGCATTGCACACTCTTCTACGTCTTCATTAGTTTCAATTTTACCAGCTGGTATTTCTAATGTATACATATTGTTTGGATAACGAAATTGTTTAACTAGTATAATCTTATTATTTTGCATAGCTAGTATTCCAACACCCCCGTGATGTCTAACTACTTCTCTTATAGCCTGAACACCATTGGCAGTTTCTATTTCATCTTTGTATACTTTGATTATTTTACCATCATATATTAAATCACTTTTGATTTTTTTCTCCATGTCTCAATCCCCCTTTCTCCATTATAACAAAAAAGTATGCGGGGGTGCATACTTTTTTTCTATTATTTCACGTAAGGGTGATAAATAGGGGGTATGTTAAAGTGAATGCATTCACTCAACAACTATATTATAGCATTCTTTTTAAAAATGTAAAGGGTTTCATAAAAAATAAAAAACAAACAATTAAAAACATGTTATAATGATTTAGGGTGAAAATTGATGAAGAAATTAATCATTCAAGAAAATGATGCAAATCAAAGAATTGATAAATATATGAAGAAGTTATTGGTGCAAGCACCAACTAAT
>JBKEBJ010000191.1:0-20556 GCA_047973105.1 Coprobacillaceae bacterium
TTCACAATCACGACGAATCGTAGTTTCTGCAACAGCTAAAATAGTGGCTAACTCTTTTGTATATACCGTTCCTCTTTGATTCACCAATTCAATTATATAATCTAATCTTTCCGATGCTAGCATATAATCACCTCAAATATATAATAACACACTATATTAATAAAACGAATATCAAATGTTTTTTTATCTTTGTTTATGCACGATTATTATCGTTTTATAAAATGTTCAAAATAAAAACCTCTAGTCTTATAGTTACTTTCATCCGAGGTAATATCTTTCTACTATCTATATAGTCGATTCCCATTGATAACTTCTTTTCTCTTAGCATTTTTCAACATAATACCTACATTTTCTCCTACTTCAGCACTTTGTTTCATTTCCCTAAAAGTTTCGATACCATTAATGATTATTTCCTTTGTCTGTCCATTACTTTTTTCCAGTAATACAGTATCATTGACATTAATCTTCCCTAAGGATACTTCACCTGTAACTACAACACCTTTACCATTAATATAAAAAACATCTTGTACGAGAAATTCAAATTTTCTACTTCCATCTATTTTTTCTTTCTCTATATCTCGGTAACTTTCATTATCTTCTGATGCAGTACTCCATCTATCCTTAATCCATTCTATTAATCCCATAGCTTTCTCCTTATTATATATTGTTTACACATTATCTCTAAGAATCTTATTACATATTTTTCAATATGTTCAGTCTCTTCTTTAAAATATTTCAATAAAATGTAGCCATTTTATTGTGTTCCTATATATAATATGACTTTATTTTAGAGTTGACAACCCCTTTGGCGTAAACAACATCCCCATAGCGTAAACTACATAGTCTGATAAATAATTGTTTAAATAATAAGTAGTCAGCATAATGTCTGACTACTTATTTTCTACCTTTACACAGTTAATACAATTTTCTTATTATCCACTTCCATAACTGGTAAATCTTTACCATATGTTTCCTTAATGATACTCTGTGTAACACTACTATTTGGATCGCCAGTCGTTAATATATTTCCATGACGATTCATAATAACCAATTCATCACTATAATGAATAGCTTGATTAATATCATGTAATACCATAATAATGGTCATATGAAATTCTTTATTTAGTTTCCTTACTAATTGTAAAATATCTATTTGATATCGAATATCAAGGTAAGTTGTTGGTTCATCTAATAATAAAATTTTTGTATCTTGTGCTAATGCCATAGCTATCCAAACACGTTGTTTTTGTCCCCCTGATAATTTATTAAACAGCATATTTCTATATTTATCTATATCTGTTACCTTCATTGCCCAATCGATTTTTTCTTTATCTGTTGAAGTTAATTTAAAATGAAATCCCTTATACGGCAATCTTCCATAAGCAACTAATTTTTCCACTTGGATATCATCAGGTGCTGTATTATTTTGATGTACAATAGCAACATCTCTTGCGAATTCCTTTGCATTAAGATTACTAATTGATTTTCCAGATAAAAGTATTTCACCTTGTTGAGGAACTCTATTTTTACTCAACAAATGAAATAATGTACTTTTTCCACAACCATTAGCTCCTAAAATTGTTGTTATCTTACCTTCTTTAATACTTAATGATATATCTAATAATACTGGTTTTTCTTCATATGCAAAAGTAATATTTTGGACTGTAAATAATTCCTTATTTTCCATTTACTTTTTCACTCCTTTTTAATAATAAGATAAAGAAAGGACCACCAATAATTGCCATAATAATAGATGCAGATATCTCATATGGAGTAGCAATAATTCTACCAATAGTATCCGCTAATAATAAAATAAATGCACCTAATAACATAGTAAAAGGAATTAAGTATTTATGATCAGAACCGATAATTATTCGACCAATATGTGGTGCAATTAATCCCAAAAAGGATATCACTCCAACTACTGCTGTAGATATACTCGCTAATAAGATAGCTAATAAAGTTATCATTAATCGATACTTTATAATTGGTATTCCTAAAGATTGCATTGTTTTATCTTCTAAGGCTAAAATATTACATACATTTGATATACATAATGTCGCTATTAAACCAATCCCTACATAACTAAATAACAATTGAACATCTTGCCATGTCTTTAATGAAATATTTGCATTTACAATGCTGGCAACTCCACTTTGAGAACCACCCATAGAACCAAAAATATCTAATATTCCTACAAAAGCAGCATTAATCGCTACACCAATTAAAATCATTCGTAATGGTTGTAAGCCGGATTTGTAAGATAATAGATAAATAATAATACCAGTAATTACGCCTCCTACAAAAGCAAACAATGGTGTATAGAAATATAAGCTAGGAAAGAATGACATAACAATAACAGATACACAACTCGCGCCACTAGAAATGCCAATAACTGATGGATCAGCTAAAGGGTTCTTTAGTAAAGCTTGTAATAAAACACCTGAAGTAGCTATTGCCGCCCCAGCAAGTATTGCGATAAAAATCCTAGGAAAGCGAAGGTTGTAAACAGCAGCTACTTTTTCATCAAAACTAACAAATAATCCATTCCATAACTCTTGTGGTGTTACTTTAATACTTCCTGTATTAATCGCAAAAAAGAATAGAACTAATAGCAATATAAGTATTGTACTAAAGATAAATAGTTTACTCTTTAAGATACGCATTATGGGTAAAATATCCCTTCTAAATCAATTAGAGCTTCTTGATATTTAAAATTAGCACTCATTCCAAATTTATTATAATCTAAGTCGTATACCTTTTCATTTTTAACAGCTTCAAAATGTTGCCATGTATCATTCTCTGCAAACTCTTTTGCGAACATCTCTTCAACCTGTTCAGGTAGAGCATGTGAAGTACGCAAAATTATATCTGGATTTTTTTCTAACATATCTTCTGGATTAACATTTAGAAAATCTTCACTATTTTCATCTCCATATACATTTTGGGCGCCTGCCAATTTTACTAAGCTACCAACATAACTATTTTCTGTAGCCACAACATAAGAACCTGGTAATCCCATTAAAATCAATACTGTTGGTGCTTGCTTTCCTTCATGCTTGTTTTGATATTCTTCCATGTATGTTTTAAATTCTGCTACTAAAGCATTTGCTTGTTTCTCTTTATTTAATAAAGTTCCTAATTCTTCAATAGATTTAAACATTCCTACTGTGCTCTTTAAATTAACAAAGCCACAATCTATTTTTGCATTCTCATACTTTGTAGCTAAGTCTCCTTCTAGACTATTAGGAGATAAAATCAAGGATACATCTAAAGTTGAAATAACTTCCATATCTGGATTCATAGGAGCTCCTACCGTTTTTACTTTTTCATAACGACTAGGTAACGTATACGTTTCTGATTCTGGCACACCAACTACATTCTCTACTTCTAAAGCATCTAATATTTCTGCAATCGCCACTGAAGTTGTAACAATTCTTTCTTCTTCACTTTGAACTTTTTGATTTTGATTTACACAACCAGTTAGTAATGTTATTAATAAAATGCCAATGATTGTTATTTTTTTCATGATGCACCTCTACTTTTCTTTTTATATACAAAGTATCCAATAACACCACAGCCACTAACACCAATAACACCAAGGGTAATAAGTGAAGTAGGAGTACTGTTTTCTTTCTCCACTTCTACTTCTTTAGCGTTTTCATACATTGTTAAGCCTGTTGCATTTTTATACATTTCTTCAAAATTAATTGGTTCTACCAAAACCTCAGGTGTTTCTTCTGGCACTTCTATAACCTCTTCTGGTGTTTCAATGACCGGATCATTTGTTACTGGTGTTTGGGTTGTAGCCATTAAACTATTGAAAACACCTGTCCCAGATGTTGCACCACCCATATTTAACTTAACAAAAAATTGAACATCTCTGCCCATTGGTTCTACATATAAAATAGGACTGATATATAAGTCTGGTGATACTACCTCAAATCGATAATGATTACAAGTATCACCATCTTTAGTACTAGCACCTGTATAAGTTAATCCAACACTGCTATAACCGCCTCCAGCAGATGTTTGAACTTGCATCCTTACATTGGATACATTTGACATTAGACCAATTCCTATCGTTACATATGTCTTTCCATTCACTTGTTCTACTAATAAATGATTTTCTACAATGCTGGCACACATACTGTCTCCCAAAGCAATATTTGTACCTCCATCCGCTGTTTGTCCAGTCTCTGGATTTGGATAAGAAGTTGTACGCCCCACTGTATAAGCACCGTCTTCTAAAGCAACAATAGGTGCTGACTTGATTATCAGTATAAAACTCATAATCAAAGCCACCACCATTGTTGTTACACGTATTTGTGTTTTTTTATTCATAAACTCTATATTTTTTATTTGTATAGATTCCAACTACAATTGCCAGTAAAGCCAATGTCATATATGGCATGTAACTAACTGCATCACCAGTCGCTACTGTTTGGGCACTGTTTGTAGTTGCTCCGTTAGTAGTATTTGTTGCATTCGGTGCTTTTGAAAGATCAACATCATCACTAACTGATTTTAAATTTGAATAATCCACTTTTATTCTTGCATCGATATCTTGGTTCCCCATCATCTCTACTTTTGGATTTACTTTTACACTAATATACTCTTCAAAATGTGGTAAAGCAAATGAGAATGAAGTTGGATTCCCATTACTATCACGTGTCTCTACATCTGCTAATGTATAACTTCTAGTCATATTATTACTAATTTTTAATTCTTGTAAAGAGGCTGTAATTGTTCCAAAGGTCATTTCTTGTGTATAAAGATACATTTTGGACTCTCCACCTTCTACAACAAGTCTAGCTGTACCAACAAGTGCTGAAGCAGCCATAGAAGCTTTGTCTTCTGTTGCATGCCATAAGTTAACTGGTACTTCATAGATACCATCTTTTAGTGTATCATCTTCTTCTCCACCAGGATTCTCTTCTCCTGTATCATCTAAGACTAAAGCATCAATAGCTGCTTGTAACGCCGTTAATTGGGCATTAATCTCAGCTTGTGTTGCATCTGTATTAGCTAATACATCTTGCGCTACAGTAATAGCTGTTTGTAATGCTGCAAATGACTCTGCAGTATATCCATCAGCAGTTATCGCTAAAGCATTTGTTACTTTTGAAGTTAATTCTGTTTTATTAACTATTCCTGCTATTGTTGAGTAATCAATACGAATTCTAGCATCACTTCCATCATTTCCCATATAGAATACACGAACATTTGTATACATTGTTCCTGCTACTGGTAATGTAAATGAAATTACTTCTGGTTTTTCCACATCTGAAACTAAGCGTGTAGATTCTACAATTCCTGAAACCAAATCACCAGAATCATCATAATAAGATAACGCATCTAAATCTGCAGACATAGTATAAATTGTAGCTGTTTGAAATGATAAATACACCGTATGTACACCGTTACTAACAACTAATCTTGCTTCTTCTACTAAAACATCTTTAGCCATAGAAGCTTGATCATTTGTTGCGTGCCATAATGCCACAGACACTGAGTATTCTCCATCTGCTAAACTATCACTAGTTTCTTGTGCACTAACATTTGTTATTGGAGATAAAAATCCTAAACCTAATATTAATGCGAACAAAATTTTAAATATTTTAAATTTTTTCATAGTTCCTCCCATAAAAGTATATTAGTTAGCTTTGACTAACCATCTATTAATATATCACATCTTAATTACAAAAAGCAACAAAATAAGTTAGTTATGGCTAACTTATTTTGTTATTGTACTAAATATTGACTATATATTCTTCTGATTATTCCTCAGATAACATAATTAACAATACTAATCCCACTATAGAAATATTCTTTTTTGTTATAAGTTAAGTATCGAAAACTACATTTGAAGGAGGGGTTACATGAAGAGCTTTGTATATAGTAATATTATAATTAGTGAAAATGCACCAATAATCGTTATTAGTGTAGCCTTAATTATTAGTGGTATATACTTATTGTATAAAGTATATAAAAATAAAAAATAAAAGGATAATCCTTTTATTTTTTATGAACCCACTTTATCTCCATCAATACATTTAGTAATATATTCTTCTACTGTTTCTACAGGTATCTCCAACGCGACAGCGAACTCCTGATATAATAAATCCTCTGCTTCTTTTTTATATCTTTCGTCTGTTTGTCCTAATTTTTTTCCTTGTTCCTTTATTAGTTTTTCTTTTTCATATACTGTTTTTATTACTTGAATCAAATCTTCTAAACGATTACTATTTAAACTTGCTTTATAATACTCAGCCATTTCTCTTGTTGTATTATTCTCATTTAAATGGTTCTCAATATTCGGAATCTCTTTGATAATTTCTTGTACTTCTTCAAGCGTCATAACAGGTCGCATAAATACTTTTGTATCTATAGGAGTATATGTTTTTCCATTACCATATACTGGTTCTAAAGTATAATACAAAGTATCGTTAATGGCACTAGATATACTAATAGGACCAACCTTTACAATACGACAAACTCCTTGTTTTCCATAAATCACTACATCTCCAACTTTATACATTTATAGACTTCTCCTTTCCATAAATATGATGAAATACACACTAATATTTTATCATATTTATCCCCTTTTTTGTAAGATAATATTTCTAAATTTGTTCTGTAATTCTGCTAATTTATTTCATTTTTTCAGCATTTTTTTATTGCCTTATACGTAGTGTTCCCAATTTTAGATGTTTTATTTTTGATAAACTATAATAAAAAAGCATACGTATGCTTTTTTATTTTGGAATATTATATTTTTGAAGATATGTTTCAAATTTCTCTTGTTCTTTTACATCACCTGTACAAATAAAAGCTAGCTTTTCTGTTGTGCCAAATATATTAACAATATGATCAATAAATCTAAGTTCATCTGCATTATAACAATACACTTGTAGGAGTATTCCAGCTTCTTTTACCTTTTGATATAAAGAGTTCCAACATGGATCATCTAATGGAGCAGCACCTGCACCATTAATCCATTGTATTCCTTTAAAGCCACAATCAATAATACTCTCTAAATGTTTAACTGCACCAGGACCATCTAAATGATAAAATGATCTTTCTATTAATTCTACTTCTTTCTTCAAAGTTTCATAAATAAATTCATCAAATTGATCATAGCCAATCATACAACAGAAATCACATTGTGATATGAAGTATGGTTTTTGAGATAGTAATGTAATCCATCCTGTATATCCTAATGATTTTTTTGGGTCAATGATATCAATCATTTCTAAATATGCTTTTTTGTAGGCAGTAAAAATATCAGCATTCAAGCGTAATACTTCGTCTGGATCATCATATAAATCCATTAGAGAATTATTAGCTCCACGCATAGATTCAACAATATCCATCATTCCACCTAGATTCGCAATTCCTAAAGCTAAATCATCTTTAAAATATTCTTGAAATCCTTTGATTAGTTCTAAAGATCTTTTATATAGAGGAATATCATCTGTTAAAGTTACTTGAATATCTTCTAATTCTTTTCCTTTTAATTCTTGAAACCAAATGGTTCCATGTTCTTTATCGATCTTATATCCTTGTCCTAAATACGCTCCTAATACACCAGTAGAACGCATATAGAAATTAGGAAAGGCATCACCTAAATACGTATTTGATTGATAGCTCTCAGCATAAGACTTTACAACTTTATCTATTGGTACATTGAAATCATACAACATATCTAACAATTCCCCACGTGTATGCAGTTCTTTTTCTTTGTCACTTAATGTTACTTGAATAATAGGTCTTTTCAAAGTATGATTCCACCAAGATTCTGAATCTTGGATTAATTGTTGTTTTTTTTCTTTAGTTAACATTATAACTCTCCTTCTATAATCTTTTTCGCTACTTCTGCCGCTGAAGTTGCATCATCTGTATAATAATCTGCTCCTATTTCATCGCAAAAAGCTTGTGTTACTGGAGCACCACCAATCATTATTTTCACTGGCAATTTCTCTGCCCGAACTAGGTCTACAACTTTTTTCATTTCTGGCATTGTAGTTGTGAGTAATGCTGAACAACATATAATATTTGCATTATGTTTCTTTGCCTCTTCAACAAAGGTTTCTGCCGATACATCAATCCCTATATCAATAACTTCTAACCCTTTACCCTCTAACATGATACGTACTAAATTTTTACCAATATCATGTAAATCACCTTTAACAGTACCTAATATCACAGTTCCATTTTCCATTGTTGTTTTCTCTTGTAAATAAGATTTTAATACTTCTACACCCTTATTCATGCTTCTAGCAGCTACTAAAACCTCAGGAACAAAAACTTCTTCATTTTTAAATTTGACACCAATAATATTCATACCAGATAATAATGCATCATTTAATATCTTTTCAGCATCAATACCTTGTTCTAATGCTTGTTCTACTAAACTAACAACATTTTTAGCTCTTCCTTTTTGTAAGTACTCGCTAATTTCATTTAATATTTCCATATGTCTCTCCTTTTACTATAACTTCATTATCTAAACTATTTTTTATAATTTCATTTTTATATAAATATAAAGTATCTGTAGACTGCATAGTAATAATATCTTGTAAGAATTTTAAACTTCCTTGTATAACTACTTCTTCATTTTCAATATACTTAGCTTCTTTAAAAAGACCAAGTGATATATACATTTCTGGTTCTGGTTTTAATACTGATAGTAGATATTCAACCATTTCTTCATCATACAATAATCTCCATTGATTACTTGTAACATTTGTACATTCTTCTTCCTTTAAACTATAACAGCTCCAAGATATTGATTTTGTATCCTGGGTAAGTTTGTGATACGCTTCTTTAGAACCTAGTAAAATACTCATACAGTCATGAATTTTAACTAATAATAATGGTATTTCTCTAGCTTTAATCTGAAGTAATGCTCCTCCACATAACCCATATAGAATGATAATATTTTGATAATTTTCACTAATATCTATTTCTTTTTGGATCTCTTTAGCTAGCTTATTTGGATACTCATGTTGGCGGATATCTAAATATATAATATCGTATTGTTTTTTTTCAAAAACTAGTTGTTCTATATAGGGTTTAAAAATACGACAAGCAATAATCTTTATCATTGGAAATACAACCCTTCTATTAAATAGTCCTCAAAGTTGGGATATTCAGCTAAGTTTATATTTTTTGCTATTCCTATAATGTTTTCTAAGCGTTGATAATCTTGAGTTAACAACAATAAATAACTACCACTTAGTGAACTATTCTTAATATTTTTTACTTTATGACAATATTCTTTTGGTAATAACTTTATATTTACTAAATCTTTTACTCTTGTTTTTGATCCAAATCCTCCAGAAATATAAATTGTTTCTACATCTTGATATTCTTCTAACAATACTTGTATTCCCGTTTGAATAGCTGCTTTAGCTAATTGGAATAATTGAATATCTTGAACACTAATAAATATATCTTCTGTAATATAAAACCTTTTACTACCATCTTTAAATCTACCCATTTCATCCAGTAGCTGATTTTCTAATAGCGTACTAATAATGGATATTAATCCACTACCACAAATACATATTGGCTTTTTATTATGAATGGTTAGATACCCTACTTGATTGTCTTCTATCCATATTTTTGTAATGGCGCCAGAAATACTGGGGCCTCCACACTGTATTCCTACCCCTTCAAAAGCAGGTCCAGCAGCTGTAGAAGTAACCAATATTTGATGTTTATTACCAATCGCTATTTCTCCATTAGTTCCTAAATCAATCATCATATTTGTTGTATCATTTATATCTAAATCACAAGCTGTAATTCCTGATACAATATCGCCTCCTACAAAAGCACTTATATGTGGGAATGTAATAATGGGGAAATTAAGATTTGTATTTGAGAATATTTCCAAACTAGATATTCTTTGCATCTGTCTTTTTGGAACAATGAATGGTGATTTCCCAAGACTCGTAACTGAAATATTTAAAAAGATATGAATCATAGTTGTATTACCACTAACAATCATTCTTTTTGGCGGATATTTACTATGTTTAATTTTTTCCTCTATGTTCATACATAAAACATCATGTAAGACACCTTCGTGATTTTCATCATATTCAATTCTAGTAATCACATCACTTCCAAATGTGGATTGTGGATTTGAAAAAGATTCTGTTTGTAAGCATTGTAATGAATATAAATCTATCCACTTCATAACAATTGTAGTCGTTCCAATATCCATTATAATTCCATAACCTTGTTCTCTTTTACCATGTATTTCCTGTGATAAAGAAATAGTATCTAAAATATCTAGTTCATCTTGAATAACTGTAACACAATCTTTTTCATTGCTGTTATGACAGCATGCTAAACGAATACCTTCTTCTAAATCATCAATATTTAATAGTTTCTTTTCTATTTTCGTTATATTTAACTCTCGATTATTAACTTTAATTTTACATTGACCACATGTTCCTCGCCCATTACAAGAAGCTCTAATTTCTTGTTTTTCTTCTTGTAACTTTTGTAATATAGTCTTCATTATTCTGTACGATAGTAGGTATTACTAATTTGCATGAAGGCGTCAATATTGTCCCATGAGGATGTTGGCGGAATATCACATCCTGAAGAAATAATGAAATTTTCTTGTTCCCCGATAGTTTTTAGTAGCTCTTTAGTATTATGAATAATTTCTTCTGTACTACTATCTTTAAAGTCAACTGGATTAATGTTACCCATAATAATTTTATCTTTTGGCATTAGTTTCAACATTTCTGCCATATCAATAGCGTTTCCAAAATGATATGCCTCACAACCAGTTGAAGTGATAGTCTCAACCATTTTTAACGTATTGTTGCCACAGTTATGATAAATAACACTAAAGTTATTATCGTCAACTGCTTCTACTATTTTCTTCACATATACACTCGAAAACTCATCACATAGAGCTGGAGATAAAATACCAGCTAATGGTTCCGCTAAAACCACACCATCTGCACCAACATCTTTATAAGCCAGAATATAAGATATCAAGAAATCTGTAACTTTACTTAATACTGTATGAACCATATCCGGATCATCATAACAATATATCATTGCTTCACTAACATCCATTAATCTTCCTGCTAAGGAAAAAGGTCCGATACAACCAGCAAGTACAGGGCGATCTTTAATCTCTTCTTTAGCTTTTTTAATTGCTTCAATATAAATTCCTGTTCGTTTATCGCCTACTTTAGGAATCATTAAACTTTGAGCTTCCTCTTCATTGTTAACAATACTTCCTATAACAGTTGGCACTTCATTATCAGAAAAGTGTCTTTTCGAACCGAAACATTCTGCTTCTACTGATAAATCCATTAGACCTAAAGAGGCTAAAGGATCGCAACGTTCAACTACTAATTTCATTGCTTGTACTTGTAAATCACTATTTTTGATAAATTCTTTTACAGAAATATTTAATAGTTGTGTAGCAGGAAACGTTAAAATAGGCATTGCCTTTTTATTATTTTTACTTCTAATCTTTGTTAACCATTCTTTCATGATATGTCCTCCTATATACATATCATAACAAGTATCCCGCACATTGTCTAGACAATTATATATAAATGTCTAGACAAAATAAAAAAGTAAGATCTCTCTTACTTCTCACAGTATTTAAAAGTATTTCCATCATAGTAATCACGACCACAATATATTCTAGTACCATCTACATCATAACAAATATTATCTAACTGTAGTAGTGGACCATTTCGTTCTACACTCAATAATTCAGCTATTTTAACAGATGCATTGGTGGCATTAACTTCTACTTTATTTTTGATGTTTCCTTTTTCCTTTAATTTGGATGATACAAAATTAGAAATTGATTGTTCACATTCTTCTTTCGTGAAATCTTCAAAATATTTTCTTGGAAAATAAATGATTTCATAAACAATTGGAATATCCCAACCTAATTGTACTCTTTTTAATTGCCATACTTCTTCTTCTGAAGAGATTTCTAGCAACTCATTCGCTACTGGATGATCTTTTACGATCTTTAATCCTAATACTTCAATACGAATAGGACCAAATTCTTGAATAAGTTCTTTATTTGAACTAATTGATAATCGAGAAATACTTCGAGGCATTTTCTTTTTAGCAACATAGACACTTTGTCCTTTTTTTCTTACTAATATTCCATCTTGAATTAATTCATCGAATGCTCTTCTAACAGTCATTCTCGATACATTAAATTTAGCAGTAAATATTTTTTCTGGTGGCAACATTGCCCCTTCTTTAAAAACACCTTCTTTTATATTATTTAAGATATATTCCTTTATGATTGGATACATTGTAGCCATTGTTATACCTCCTACTTCTTTGATAATTATGACACAAAAAATACACTGTCGCAATATAACAATTAAAAAGTCATCTTAAAGATGACTTTCGACATTATTATAGTTTCCAACCAACTGCTTGTTCACGAATATTAATGAAATCAGCATAAATTCCATTTTCTTTTATTAAAATTTCATGTGTTCCTTTTTGAACAATTTTTCCTTCATCCAACACTAATATTTGATCTGCATTTTGAACGGTTTTCAAACGATGGGCAATCATGATAATGGTTTTATCTTTAGTCAACTCTTCAATTGCTAATTGCAAGCGACTTTCATTTTCAGGATCTACATTCGCTGTTGCTTCATCCAATATGATAATTGGAGCATCTTTTAATATTGCACGCGCTATAGAAATACGTTGTTTTTCACCACCAGAGATAGTTGCTCCACCTTCTCCTATCATTGTATTATATCCTTCAGGTAAAGCCGTAATAAAATCATGACAACAAGCTTTTCTCGCTGCTTCTATTACTTCTGCTTTCGTTGCATTAGGTTTACCAAAACGAATATTGTTTATAATTGTATCATTAAACAAGTATACATTTTGAAATACCATACTAATGTTCGTTAGTAAACTATCTAATGTATATGCCTTTACATCAGTATTTCCAATTGTTATTTCACCGCTATCTAAATCCCAGAAACGGGCAATTAAATTACATAATGTAGTTTTTCCACTACCAGAAGGGCCAACAATTGCCGTCGTTGTTTTCTCTGGTATTTTGAAATCAACATTATTAATAATTGATTTATTACCGTATGCGAAGCTAACATTTTTACCAATAATATCATAGGTTTTAGTTTTTATATCTTTACCATCAATATCCATTACTGGTGACTCATAAATAGCACTAATATTTTCCATTCCTATATCAATTGTTCGTAATAAAGCTGATAAACTTCCGGCTGTTTCTAATTGAGAATATATTAGAAAAGAAGCTAGTAACATTAATAAACAATTACTTAATGTCATTGTTCCATCGAAATAGAATGCAATAGAACTAAAAACAATTAATAAACTAGCGAGCTTTAATGCAACGGTTTGAAAGAACATATAGGGATTAAAAGTAAATTCTAAATTTACATTTTGTTTCTCTGCTTCTATAATTGCCTGATCCATTGTTTTATGGGCATCACCAATTAAATTAAACGATTTAACAATGCTCATACCTTGCACATACTCCAGTATTGCTCCAACCAATTTTGTTTGTGACGCTACACGTAAAGGAGAAGCTTTACGTGATTGTCTTTGCATTATTGAAGTGATGAATCCAAAAACAATTATTCCACCTACCATAATACAACCAATTCGCCAATCGAAAAACATTAACATTAAAGTAATAATTCCAGCATAAATAAAACCATGTGTTGTCGCTTCCATAATTCTTGGACCAATATTTTGTAAGTCTTCTAAAGTATTCGTTACTACTGCTGTAATATCACCTAGACTATTGGAATTAAAATATCCCATTGGCATATATTTCATACGTTCTCCAATAGCGATTCTTTTATCTGTACACATATTGAATGTACCATCAACACTACTCATTCGAGAAGTATGACCAAAAATAATATTTCCAATGATACTAATCACCATGATCCCAAGACTAGTATATACAGTAGACATACTAACCGTATCTTCTACAATCGCTTGTAACACAACAGATACAGCTAATAATTGCATGGCTTTAAACATAGAATTAATGACAGCCAATACTGTTCCTTTAATTAAATATTTCTTTTGTTCTCCTGCAAAATCGAAAAATGTAAATATTGTTTTTATCATACTGCTACCTCCAATATTGCATCTTTACTTTGAATATGTGAATGCCACATATTGCGATATAAATCATTATTTTCTAATAATTGTTCATGTGTTCCTTTTGCATGAATAGTACCATCATCTATAACAAATATGTTATCAGCATCCGTGATGGTTGATAGACGATGCGCTATAACAATTAATGTTTTTCCTTTTACCAACTTAGCTACTGCTCTTTGTATTACCGCTTCATTTTCAGGATCGGTATAGGCTGTTGCCTCGTCTAAAATAACAATAGGTGTATTTCTTAGCATGGCTCTAGCAATTGCAATACGTTGCCTTTCACCACCAGATAAATGTCCGCCTGCGCCACCAACTATTGTCTGGTATCCATTTTCTAAATTACTAATGAAATCATGGCATCCAGATTCTTTAGCAATCTGAATAACTTCTTCATCACTTGCATGAATATTTCCCATCCGAATATTATTCATAATTGTATCATCAAATAAATAATTATCTTGTGACACATAGGATACTGTATTTGAGAATTGTTCCATAGAAATATCATTTATATCCGTGTTTCCTATTCTAATTTGTCCACTACTCACATCCCATAATGAAGCAATCAATTTAGCAATTGTTGACTTACCACCACCAGATGGACCAACGAAAGCATTGATTGTTCCTTCTTTGATTTGTAAGTTTACACCATGTAATACTTCTACCTCATTGTATGAAAAATGAACATTATCTACAGTAATATCTAATGTATTTAATTGACTAGTGGTATTTGGACGATGTAATTCTTCTTGATCTAATACTTCACAAATATCGGATACAACAGAACCAATCTTCGCTAAATCATCGGTATACCCAACTGCCGTTAAAATAGGTCCTACAATCCCTAATGATAGAATCATAATCATAATAAAAGTTGATGCTGTTAAAGTTCCTTGAATATAAAACAAACATCCAACAGGCAATACCGTTACTAGTACAGCAGGCCAAATTGCATATCCCATTGCAAAATATATTTGAACACTATTCATCCAAGTCAATGCAAAATTAGAATATGCTTTTGTTGCCTCAGTGAATTTTTTATATGATGTCGCAGATTGATTAAAAGCTTTTATAACCTCAATTCCATTAATGTATTCAACAGTGACTGCATTCATTTCTTTACCTGTTTCTACATATTTCGCAAAGTTAGTACCATACCCTTTCATCATTCCCATATAACAAATAAAACCTAAAGGCAGCGTAACTAATGAAACTAAAGCCATACGCCAATCTAATGTAAATAAATATCCAATAATTGTTACTGGAATTAATAAATTTGATGTCATCTCAGGTACGATATGTGCTAATGTTGGTTCAATGCTATCTATTTTTTCTACCATGACATCTTTAAACTTTCCTGATGGTGTATCCAAAACATAACCCATAGGAACTCTCACCAACTTAGCAGCAATTTGACAACGAATTTCTGATATAACTGCGAATGTTGCCTTATGTGACATGAATGTTGAAATATTATGGCATACTGCTTTTACTAAATAACCAATCCCTGCAATAAGGCATAACTCAACATAATGAGAAAAATTACGATTCCCCTTTAATAACGAAATAATCATTTTAGAAATCATAAAATACGGTATCATACTTGATGCAACCCCAATAATTGCGAAGATAACTGATACAATATATTGTGGGCGATAGTTTTTCGTGAATTCTAATAATCTTGAAACAGACGATGTTTCTTTTTTATCTTCCATAATTCCCTCCTGTTTTTAGTTAGTTAAAGCTAACCTTAACCTAATTTTTATGAGGCTTATAGCCCCATAAGTGCATACCATCCAGCATTGAAAAATTCTGTTAAACTATCTACATAATGAAATGCCTTTTGTTTTGGCATATCATGTCGTACTATTTCAAAAATCGCATGAAAATAAGCGCCTTGTACGATATGTTTAAGATTATCATCCAAGTCATTAATAGTTACTCCTGCTTCCTTAACACTTTTAAAGAATTTTTCAGTATATTGACTCTCTATTTCCATTATAGAATCAATATAATCAACATACTTAGTTCCTTCAGAACAACAAATTATTAACTTAAATGCATCATAGTGCTCATACATGTAATCAATGTACCCATGCATTATATTCTTAGTAACAGACTGCATTGAAGTTGTTTTTGTTTTTGCACCTTGACTATCAAATTCTTTTTGTGTTTGTAAAAAGCGATCACGTAAAGTATTTGCTGCTTCATCTACTAAAGCTATAAATAAATCCTCTTTGCCTTTAAAATAGCCATAAAATGCACCTGTTGTTACTCCCGCATTCTTTACTATTTGTCGTAACGAAGCATCTTTGAAACCATTATCTAAAAACTCAATTTTTCCTGCTTTCAAGATATTTTGGTAAGTTAATGATTTCACTTTGCCCTCCTATAATATAACAGTGTTATATTATAACTAAATCTTTTAAATGTCAATATTTAAATAATAAAAAGCGTAAATATCCCCTGAATTCACGCTTTTTAATACTGATTTACTATATGTATAAAAAATAATATTTTAATCGCTAATAAAGTTTGTTTGTACTGATTTTTCTACTTTTGGTAGTGTAACTCCGTTTTCCATTGCTATCTTTTTACATTGTATAAAATATGCCATATTATGAGCTAATACACGCATGATTTGCATCCCTTCCTCATCCTTTTTTACATCTTCTGGTTTGTTTCCATGTACCATATTCCAATATTGTGAAGATATAATTGGCATCTGAGATATTGTAAAATACTTATTAATTTGATCAAATGTAGCTATTGTACCTGCTCTTCTAGCCGATACAATCGTTGCTGCTGGTTTCAAATAAAATGGTTCTTTATCACTCTGCATTGCTGAATAAAATACTCGATCCATAAAAGAAGTTATTGCTCCACTGGCTGCTGCATAATGTACAGGTGTTCCAAAAATAAACCCATCTACTTCATTGGCTAAAGCAACAAATTCATTCACTCTATCATCACCATATACACATTTTCCTAATTTTACACAAGCTCTACAAGCGGTGCATCCTATAATGGGTTTTTTACCAATCCAAAAGATTTCTGTTTCTATTCCATCTGCTTGTAGAGTAATTGCTACTTCTTCTAATGCAGTATAGGTGCAACCTTTTTCCTTTGGACTCCCATTGACTAACAATACTTTCATCTGTATCCCTCCTATTCTTACTTCTAGTATATCTTAACATAAATAGAATATACCTATCTAATATTTATATTACATCCTGTTTCTTTAATAAGATAGTTTAGAAATTCTGGTTTAGTATCTAAATATAAATAAGATTGAGGTATTGTGAAATCCGGAAAGTGTTCTTTTATTGTAGCTAAATTTATAGGACTACATGTCTTTATTTGTTGAACTGGAATTGCATATCCATCCCTTCCATTAAGCCATTTCTGAAGTTCTTTTTGTTTCTTTATAGTAGTTTCTATCTTTATTAATTCTTCTGCTCTTTTATAAATTGGTATTCCAAATTCTATAATTGCGACAATTTCTTTATATGTCCTAGAAATATATACAAAAGCTATTGTTTCACATCTCGCATATCGTGTTCGATATTCATATTTTTTATTTCCATTTAAAATATCTAAATAAGGTTCTTCTTGTAAACTTAATAATAGTATTCTTTTACTCATACTTTTACCTATTCTAGTATGATTTCTGTTTTAAAAGCAATAATTGCATATCCCGATATTTTAACCTTTACTGGTTCTAAATTCTCTATAGAAACATCTACTTGCATAACACCTGGGCGTTTTATAGTTTCTCCCTGTTTTATTTTAAAACTATATAATTCATTATTATGATTGACTAAATTATGATGAATTAAATATGCACCCAAAGGTCCATTCGCATTACCAGTAACTGGATCCTCTTGTATTCCAATGGCTGGCGCAAACATCCTTCCATGAATAAGAATATCAGGTTCTTTTCCATCAGTTGTAAATACATAAAAACCATTACATTGAATTTGATTACTAATTTCAGCTAACATAGTCATATTAGGCTTTAATTGATTAAGGAGTATCTTACTATTGATACCAATCATAACTTTAGAATGTCCAGTAGATACAATTTGAACTGGCCAATCTTCTATTAAATCACATTTAGTAATGTGTAATGCTTCCATCACTTTATTTAAAATTTCTCCCTCTATGATATCACCAAAACTAATTTCTCCTTGTGTCATAATAATTTTATAATCTGTGCCTTCTCTTAGTATATCTACAGGTAAAATACCAGCACCTGTTTTATGATAGATATAAGAAGTCTCCATATTATTTTCTATCGCTCTAACATAGTGAGCTGCTACTGTTGCATGTCCACAAATTGGAACTTCATGAGATGGCGTAAAATAACGAACCTGAACATCATAGTCATCATTACTTGATGAGAATATAAATGCCGTTTCTGAATTATTTAATTCTCTTGCGATTTTCTGCATTTCTTCTTCCGATAAGCCATCGGCATTGGGTACAACACCAGCTGGATTACCAGAAAACCTTTCTTTAGTAAAAGAATCTACTTGATATACTCTATATTTTCTCATTACAATTTTCTCCTTTATTTGATACTAATTCGTTTTTTAACATACTATATTTTAGAAATACTATACAAATTATATTAATTATATGAAAATCATTTTCCATTATTTAAAATCTAAATACAGTATAACATAGATTTTCTATATCGAAAATCTTCATAAATTCTTAATAGCTTTTTAAGCACTCTAAGATTTTAAAATGTTAGAATAAATAAAAGGAGTGATACTATGTATTTAATGACAACCTATTTTAATGAAGCAATAAATATTGTTTTTCAGATTTCACTACTTTCTATCCCCATTATATTTATTTTAAGAATAATGGGAATTTCTATTCTTAGACAAATAAGTTATCTTGGATTGTTTTGTGCTTTATACCTTATTCTTTACGCTACAGTGTTATATAGTGGACTTAATTTTAATACTGTCATACATAACTTAAACTTACAACCATTTTCTTGGATGAACTCATCTAGTGGTGATCATCGATTATTAGGTGAAGTAATTCCAAATATCATTATGTTTATTCCACTTGGTTTTTTCCTCCCTCAAGTATTTAAATCATGCCGTAACCCACTAATTTCTTTATTTCTTATCCTTATAACTACTTTATCTGTAGAAACCATTCAATATTATACAGGAAGGGCAGCGGATATCGATGATGTTATCCTAAATGTAATAGGCGGTTTAATCGGATTAATTATTTATAAAATAATCAATATTTTATTTAGTAATATAACATGGTGGAAAACATTAACAAGTCAATAACAATAATTACTAAAAAAGCATTCTAGATGAATGCTTTTTGTATGTAATATTATTTATCTCTAGATGCTCTTAATTTTTTAAATATAATATAGATTACTATGCTAGTAATAACTACGATAGTAACTGGAATAAGGATGTCTATAATACTTCCTTCTTCCCAAATAGCTCCTAATCCTCCCATTGCCTTAATTCTTAGGCCACGAGCTTGCTGATGTAGAAACTGTTGCACCTTTACTATTAGTATACGTACCAAATGAACGTGTATAATATTTTTCAGATGATTTTGCTAGAGTATAAGTCTTGCTTATATATGTATATGTTCCTTGTGCTTTAAGTGTAGTATTCAAATACAAAATTTTACCATCACTATTTCTAATAAGATATGCACTACCAAAGATTTTCACAAGAGAAGTACAGTTATACATACCCCCATATGTAACTTTCGTATCACTTGCTCTACTATATAAGGCTTGTGTTAAAACCAAAGCAGTTGGTACCCAAATAGTGGACCTTGCTCTAATATCTTCTTTATTTGGAATAATCTCCTGAGTACCTTCACTAGAATCTTCATCTGGCGCTAAGATTTCCTCAGCACCAAGTGAATCATAGAATCTTTTTTCTTTATCGGTTAATTCATCATATTCTTCTTCTGCAAATGCTTCTAATATCTCTCCCATAGTCGAATTATAAATTGTTATTTCTTCTCCATCAGAAGTTAATGGTAACTCTTCTTCTTCAAGAATATCATCCTCTTCATTAGTGGCAGAAACAACACCCATAGTTGAAAAAATAATTGTCAAACTTAAACTTACCATTATAATTTTTTTATGACTTCCATATTTTTCTCCTTGTTTAATGTTTTACAATCGATTGTCTAATTAAAAGATAGCATTTTTTTTCTTACCCTACAATACCTTCGACGCAAGTCACCTTAAAACGACGTAAAAAACATTTTCAAATGAATTATTATTTTAATTTGGGTAAATAGAATTAAAGAAATTATTATACTTCTAATTACTAACTAACTTTTCTTTCGGAT
>JBKEBJ010000320.1:0-9906 GCA_047973105.1 Coprobacillaceae bacterium
CATTTCTATACATTAATTATACCATTTTAATAGCTATATGTATCGAATATAGAGGAAGTCACAAAAAGATGTGAATAGAAAAAACTGTTAACAATCCTTTTTTGATTGTCAACAGTCTGAAACTATTAGATGAACTAATAGTTTTTGTGATTTTTATATTAATTTAAATCTAAATATAAATCCGATAATTGTGATAAGTTAGTAATATGAAGGTTAGATAACATTTGTTTCCTAGCTCAACACCTTTTTCATGTTCATCAGCAGTAATAGTTCCATTACCACTAATCACTTTTTCTTCGTCAATATCATAGAATGTTGATGCAGAACTTTTAAATATAATATGTGTTCCTAATGTAGTAGAATAAGGTAGAGAAAACATGATTTCAGTATCGTTAGACTCTGTAAAGAATCCACTTTCAAAGGCATGTGTAGTAGGACTAAAAGACATCATCATAGAATATGTTCCATCACTTATTAATAACGTTCCATCTTCTGAATAATCAGTATAGCCATTATCTTCCATTAACTCTACATATGTTTTTTTATCTTCCTTTGTTTCTGTTAATAAATTATCTTTAGCGTAATCAATAATGAAATTAAATAACTCTTCTTGTGTTAATTCATATTGTTCTAACATCTCATCTAATTGTTCTTTTGCATCTTTATCATTTTTCCCGTCTAAAGCTACTTCATCCTTACTAATGGCGTATTCATTAACTGTTTTCCCATCTTTTGCAGTATAAGTAATACCACCATCTTTGTCTAGCGCTAATTCATAATATTCATCTTCAATACTTTCTTTTCCAATATCAAAGAAACAATCATCTTCTTCAAAATAAATATAAACATACGGCTCTTGTTTGAATTCATATTTGATTGTGCTATATTCAATATCATTATCATCTAAAATATCTTTTACCTCTTTTGGTGTCTTCGGTTCCTAACCGCCACAACCAACTAAACCAAAACACATTAAAAATACTACTGCAATAGATACTATCTTTTTCATTTCATTTTTCCCCATTTCTTAAAATATCCTACATATAGTCTAACACGTATAACAAAAAGCGACAACTACTCATGCATATCATTAGCTAGTTGTCGTGCATCTTTTTCTACATCCATTACTTCTTCAAAAGATTTTTCAAAATGACCTTCAGTTATATGAGCAAGTTCATGTAATAAACTTTTTCTTTGTTGTGTAGCAGAACATTTGTTACTCACAACTACAAGATATTTATCCCCGTACTGAAAGGTAAATGCTTTTGAAGCATTAGGTAAATTACCAACAATATAACAGATATTATAATCATCACAAATTTGTTGGATTTCTTGATCTGTCATTATTAATAATCTTCCTCCTTGATAAAGGTGTTAATAATAACTAAAACTTTCTCTAAATCATCAGGAGATAAAGTCTTTGCCTTATCAAATAATAATTTAAGATTATCATTTTCAATAATACCGTTATAAAGATGTAGTAATTCAGGATTATCTTTTAAATGTTCTACATTCTCTTGATAGTCCCCTAAATAATCATCACGTTCATCCCAATCCATTAAGTATGCAATATCAACTTCTAAAGCATCTGCAAGACGTTTGATTTTATCGCGACGAACATTTTGTATTTCCCCAGTTAAGTAACGGGAAATAGTACTAGGGCTAACGCCCATTCTTTTTGCAAGGTCTTCATTATTTATTTGAAGAGCTTGCATTCTGTTTTTGATTTTGTCTTTAAATTCCATACTTTTAGCTCCTTCTACATCTATATTATATCATCATATTGCGTAAATGCAAGAAAATTGCGAAAAAGCATTGACAAAAAAATAAATTCACGTTATTATAATATTGCGAGAACGCAACAAAGAGGAGAGTGAGCAAAAATGAAATTAAACAAATATAAAGTTGCAGGAACATTAAGTATCATATTATTAATAATAACACCATGGTTAAACCAATTAGTAAATATCATGTTTAGGGGTAATGTACATGATAGAGCTGGTTTTGGAAGTGAATGCTTATTATGGTTATTTCCAATTATGATTGTTGGATTAGTTGATGCGATACTAGGGGAAAAACATAATATATAAAAAGAGTGTTTTATAAGCACTCTACTGAGGTTGATTGCGAGGGGGCAATCAATCTCTTTTTTTTAATTTAATAAAGACAAGTTAGTATAAGAAACAGGACACCTATCTAAAAATTCAGTATACCATTGCTTAATAGCATCAATTTCTTCTGCAGAAACATTACTTATAGCATTTGAATCAGCTGTCCCATTTGTATAATATAGTACGGTGTCTTCCAGAGGAACATACACTAAGCCACTAGCACTATTACCAGGAACATAGTTTTTATCAGTAACAATAACGATATTATCTCTTACGATAATGTTATAGTTTTCATCAGATATAATATATCGTCCTTCTCTATCAGTTTTATATTTGAAGTTATTCGCAGAAAGACGATCTTCAAATGTAGATTTGCTTAGTTCTTCATTGTCTGGGTCTATATAATTCTTAAGTGTTGGCTGCACAGTTGTATTGAAATATTCGAAAACCCATTTACCTAATTCGTTAGTAGTTAAATCTAAATCATTCATTTTATCCTCATATAATTCAAATGCTTCTGTACGTCCTTTACTAGCATAATTTGTTAAATCTTTCTCATCAACGTTGAATTTCTCAGAATTAAAATCAGGTTCAATATATATCCATTTTGATAAATCATCTTTATCTGAACAAACTTTTATACGTGAAATGTTAGTTAAAGAAATATTTGATCCAGAAAATGCTGTTAAATAGGGTAATCGATTATTTAGAGTTAATGAAAGAGTGATTTTCATATCATAAAATGTAACTTCCCAGAAAAAAGTATATGGGTTATACTCTGTAACATCTGTAAAATCATGTTCTAATATAATATTATTTACTTCATCAAATCCTCTTTCTTTTCTGCTTTCTTTATCTTGAATTTCATCATCATTTTTTTCTTGTGAAGTATTAGATTCTTCTGTTTTACCTGAACAACCTACTAATACTAAACAAAATAGTATAATCGTTAATTTTTTAAATAGTTTTTTCATAATCCCCCTCCGATTTAATTATATTTTATCATCTATCTGTATAAGTATCAATTACTTATACGACACTAATTAGGTTGAAAAAATATATCTATTTTAGTTTTCTAATGATTATAGCTTATATATTTAGATTTACTTAAATAATAAATTAAAAAAGTTTTATAACACCGTTTTTCTGCGTTGACAGAGGTATATAGAAATAGTATTACGTTATTGCGGAAACGCAACAAAGATAAAAATATTTTATTTTTTTCTCAATATAATTGCGTATACGCAATTGATGGAGTTGTTTTCCGTAGTTAGAGAAAACTTAAAAACGCGGAGGTAGATTTATGGAGTTAAAAGATCTATTAAAGAACGATTATAAAAAGGGAATGACAATTGCGCAGGTTAATACCCTTTTGAAAAATAAAGATTTTATTGAAAGAAATGATTTACAGGATTATGTAAAGAAAATAACTTTTGATAAAGTTGCTAGCGAATGTGCTAGTTGGAAACGGAAATATCGTTCTTTAAAATCAAAAAACCAAGAAAACCTAAAAGAACTAGTTCTAAAAGAGGAAGAATACCAAAAGCAATATCAAGAATTACAAAGACAATTATTAGTGATTACTTATGAAAACCAATATATCTTAATGGGATATGATGAGGTAATGGCAAAGGAATCCTCTATTGCTTTGTATGATGGTGATATTACTACAGTATTAAAAAATCAACAAAAGTTTGTACAAAAAGTAAGAAAGTAAAGGAGGCGCTGTAACATGATTGATCATGAGGATAAAGTGTTTGAGATTATTTCAGAAGCTTTGGGCTTAGAATTTCAAGGTATTGAAATTCTAAATGAAAAAGTCTTACCAACACAAACTACATTTCCAGCACTATCAATTGTTCAAACTGATAACTCAATAGCGGAAGAATATAGTACGTTTAATAAACAAGAGAATGTTGTATCTGAGATATATGAATTTGATGCAGTTAGTAATTTAGTAGACCAAAGAGCAAGTCAAGCAAAAAAGATTTTAGAAGCAGTTGATAGCTTAATGACTCTATTAGGGTATACACGAATTTTCTTTGGTCCGGAAGTAGATAAAGAAGAAAACTTCGCAAGAAGAGTAGCACGATATAAAAAATTAATTATAAACTAGGAGGAAACAATTATGGCAAACGGAATTGCAATGAGTACAGCAGGAGTAACAATTAACTATGCGGTGGAAACTGCAGCAGGAACTAGACCTACAACAGGATATACAAATATCCCAAATATTAAAGGTGTTCCAGAGATGAATCCATCTCCAGAAACATTAGAAACTACAGACTTAAGTCAAACAGAATTTAAAACATATGTAGAAGGTTTAAAAGATTTAGGTGGAGCATTAGCGTTCTTAGCTAACTTTACAGTAGATTTAGAAACACTATGGAATACATTAGTTGATGATTATAAAGATGCAAAAGCAGATGGTAAAGCGGTATGGTTTGAAATCAAACATCCTGAATTAGAAAAAGCAGTCTTCTTTACAGGACAACCAAGTGCAATGGGATTACCTGCTATGGCTGTAAACGCTATTTTAGAAACAAACTTATATATTACACCAACAAGTGCACCAACTTGGCAAACAAAAACTGTAGGTTAGGATAAAGGAGGAGAATTATATGTCTAAAACTATAACATTCACTTATGAAGATAAAGATTATACTTTAATGTATACCAGAAAAACATTAGAAAAAATGGAAGCAGATGGAATTATATTAGCTGAAATGAATAAAAAACCAGTTACTATTTTACCAAAGTTATTCTCTTATGCGTTTTATGTAAAGCATAAAAGCATAAGTAAAAGTGAAGTAGAAAAAATATTTAATCTCTTTACTGATAAAAATGAAATGTACAATAAATTAAGTACAATGGCAACAGAAACATTAAATACTTTATTTGAGGAGGATTCCTCAAAAAACGCCATAAAGTGGAAAGCGAGTTTTTAGACAAAGAAGATTCTCTTTCTACGAAGAAAACATATACAGAAATATTTAAGGAAGTATTTCCTTATTACATAAGTATTGGAATGACTTATGATCAGTTTTGGGATGATGATGTAGAACTAGTTATATATTATCGTGAAGCAGAAAGGTTTCGTAGTAACCGACATAATACAGAATCATGGTTACAAGGAATGTATATTTACGATGCAGTAGGAACTATTATCTACAATGCCTTTGGTCGTAAGCGTGGTCAACAAGCAGCAAGCTATGTTGACAAGCCATATTCTATTCATCAAAAAGATATCGAAGAAGAAAAGCAACAACAAGTTGAAGAAGAGCGAGCTAAAGCTAAAGTATGGATGAATAATTTGGTAAATAGTCATAAATAACAATTACATAAAGTGGCAGGTGTAGCATATGCATACTTTGATATGCGAAGTGCTACACTTCTTCTTTTATAAATATGAAGGAGGTGTTTATATGGCAAATGATATTAATAGTTTCAATAGTAATTCTAAAGAAACCGAATTAAATATATTGAAATTGGAGACAGCAATTAAGAACTTAAATACAACATTTAGTAATATTAATTTTAATGGTGTTGCAAATCAACTTAAAACCATATCTACTGATATTAATAATGTTAGTAACTCTATAGAGAAAACAAAAGGACCAATTGATGTTTTTGTGGATGGTATAGATGGATTTATCGAATATACTAGTAAATTTAAAAATGTTACAGATGGTATAGATGGAGTTACAAAGACGCTAAATAATATGTTTGGATTAAATATTGCTAGTTTCTTTGATAGTACATCAAAGTCATTACAAGGTATAGTAGAAGTTTCTAGTGGAGTATCAAGTGCATTAAGTGGGGTATCTGGATCTGCATCATCATTAGCTGTCATAACTGAAACAACTACTAAGTCAACAGGATTATTGTCAAGTGCGATGGGATTTTTAAGTGCGAACCCTATACCTAGTATTCTCATAGGGCTTGGAGCATTAGCGATTGGCTTCTTGGCGTGTGCAAGTAATACAGATACTTTGACTGACAAAGAAAAAGAACAAATTAAAATAAGTGAAGAACTAAAACAAAAGAGTCAAGAATTGGCTGATACACAACGTGATTTGAATGAAAGTTTTAAATCTTCAACAGATGGTATTAACGCAGATTATGCGGTAACAGCGGAATACTATAATAAATTATTAGCATTGACTGGTCCAGATGGATATGTAGGGAATTTAGAAGAAGCACAATTGTATGTGCAAAGACTTAATGAATTAGGCTTAGATGGGATTTCAATCAATGAAAATGGACAGCTTGTTCAAGAACAAACAACAGAAGCATATGAGAAACAAATTGAACAAATGCGAATAAAAGCAATGTTACAAGCTAATCAAGATGCTTATGGTAATGCGCTGATAAAACAAAATGAAGTTCTAAATAATGTTACTACAGCCCAACAGGATGTAAATGATGCGCAAGAAGATTATAATGCAATCATTGGCGAATATGTTAAACAAGGAATGTCATATGATGAAGCTTTAAATCAAGCAATCCTAGATAATGGTGCATTTGGCGAGGTTTTATATAATGCTAATGAGGCATTAGATGAAGCAAATAAAGCGTTAGTAGCTAATCAAGAGGCAATTACAGATCAAGAAGCACTTGTTAAATTAAGTACAGGTACAATTCAAGAACAAGCACAAGCTAATATTGACTTAGCACTAACATATAGTGATGTTGTAGGAGCTGGTGGTGAAGTATCTTATAAATGGAAAGATATGCAAGCAGAATTAGCTAATTATGATCAAGCAATGCTCGATCATAATAATGGCGTTACCGAAATGAGTGCTACAGAAATTGAACAAAATCAAGCAGCAAGGGATTATTTAATACAATGTATGACAGAAAAAGGTTTGTCTTTGGGATATACACTTGATGAAATGAAAACAAAATTAGGTAATACCTATACTAATATGACGGATGAGGAAAAGAGTGCATTAGACCAACAATATCAAAACATGATTGATAACGGAACAAGTATAGGAGCTGAATTAGCTAGACAAAAGGATGAAGCCTTACAAATGTTAAAGGATCATAATATTGATGTTGATAGTGAGACTGGAAGACAGTATTTAGAAGATTTGAAAACTTATCAGGAAAATGGTGAAGGATTAGGACGAATCTACTTAGATTCAATGTCAGATAAATTAAAAAGCAAGAAACCTGAAGTTGATGTAAATACAAATCCAGGGGTTATGAATGTAGAGAAATTGATGGGATTGGCATCGTTTAAAAAAACCGCAACAGCAGATGTGGAATTTCAGACCTCAACAAGTGGATTTGATTTAGGTGGTGCAGGATTTCTCAGCATTATGCCTATGAGGGGTGTCAAAAAAATGGCTGATGGAGGTTTCCCAGATACTGGAGAACTATTCATTGCTCGTGAAGCAGGGCCGGAGTTAGTGGGGCGTATTAATGGTAAGAATGCAGTAGCTAATAATGACCAAATAGTAACAGGTATATCATCTGGGGTATATCAGGCAGTTAGAAGTGCTATGAGTGGATATGGTGGAAAAGGAAACTTTAATATTAATGCTACATTCATGATGGATAGTGAAGTTGTTGGTAAACAAATTATTAAGTATCACAATGGTGTCGTAAAAAGAACAGGCAATACACCATTGTTAGTATAGGGAGGTGAAAGGATGGATGTATTAAAAGTGAATGGGATTACTATCAGTAATCCCTCCTCTTTAGAATGGCAAGAGTCAGATTTAGATAGTGATGATGGTTCAGGTAGAAATCAATTAGGAGATATGTTTCGTGATCGAATTACAGTGAAACGTAAATTATCAGCGACATTTCCTCCATTAGAAGATCAAGCAATGTCAGCCTTATTAAACGCAGTTAGTCCAGTATTCTTTGATTTGGAATATCCAGATCCAAAGATTGGAAAACGAAATACAATGAATGTCTATGTTAGTAATCGTAGTGTACCAGTATATGCATATAACAAGGATAGTAAACAATGGTTATGGCAAGGTGTCTCATTAGAATTTATTGAACGATAAGGAGGTGAAAAGATGTTAGAAACAAGCAAAGAATATAAAACTGGAATTGTCAGTGATGATCGTCAATTCCAGTTGAAAATAATGGTTAATGATGAAATAGAGGTAGATGGAGAATATCTTAAACAAATAGTTATCCATGAAGAAGGAAATAGTAGTGATGCACTAACAATGGGAGACTTCTGTAGTAATTCTATAAAAGTAGAAATGTTTAATACACCTACTCCATTACTTTTGGAAAATGGATATATTACTGTATATAGTCGACTCGTTTTAGAAGAAGTAGAATGGGTGTTACTTGGAACATACTATGTTACTTCTATAACTAGTAATGATAATAATAAAACATTACAAATAGAAGGGTATGATGCAAAACATCTATTAGATAAAGAATATATACCTACTATTCTATTTAATGAGGATACAAAGATAAAAGATGTAGTGAATGATATATCCAAAGTTAGTCATGTATCAATAGTAAATACAGATTTTTCAGAAATTCATGTAAATGGCTTTATTGAAGGAATTACATGTAAAGAGATGCTTGGTTATATGGCAGGGTTACAAGGTAAGAATGTTAAAATCAATAGAAACAATAAAATGGAATTCTATTGGTATCAAGATAGTTCTATTGTCATAGATAGAACTATTCAATACCAAAAAGGTTGGAAGAAAACTACTGAGAGAGATATTACTATTCATTCTCTTACTAGTGGTAGTGAAGATAATGTTATAGTTAGCGGTTCAGGATTTGGAATTACTTTTACAAATCCATACATGACACAAGAAATATTGGATAATATCTTATTAACTATTGATGGATTATCTTATACACCTGGTGAAGTCTTATGGAGAGGAAATCCAGCTTTAGAAATAGGGGATAGTATCAAAGTTGAAACAGATGAAAAAATATATTCTACAATATTAATTACACAACAAGAATTAACATTAAGTGGAGGTTTAAATAGTGTTATTACTAGTAAAGGACAAACAGAAAAAGAAGTCGTTATGTCTAAAAGTCCTAGTGAAATTAAGCTAAATAAACTATATCATACATTAACTACAGCTTTTAAAGATAGTACAGAAACAATTTTAGGACATAATGGTGGATATTATCATGTTGATATAGATGAAGAAACAGGACATCCAACAGGATGGACGATTATGAATACACCTACGTTAGAAGATCATACATGTTTATGGAAATGGACATCAGGTGGCTTTGGATATAGTGAAGATGGTGGAAAAACACTTACTAATATCGCTATAGATATGGAAGGGCGTATTAGTGCTAATGTAATTACCACTGGTATCTTACAAGGAGAAAACTTTGCCTTAGATTTACTTAAGGGTTCTATTACTATGGGACAAAGAAATGAAGAAGGGGAATTTGAGAATATTTGGTTTAGGGTTGATACTTCTGGATTACATATGAATGCATTAGAAACAGTAAAGGAGGAAGTAGAGAATTATAAAGAAACTATGAAATCCATGAACACTTCTTTAGCAATAGAACAAGGAAAGATAGAACAAATTATCCAAGATACAACAGTTATTATTAATGGTGAAGAAAAAACAACTAAAGAAGCCTATTCTTATATGAAACAACAAATAGATGCTATTAACTTTGCGATAAGTGAAAGTGGAGGAAATAATAAATTATTAAATAGCGCTGGTTGGAATGCAACTAATTTTTGGGAAAAGACAGGAAATGTAACATCGTTTACTAATGCAGATGTTCGTGATAATACTATTAGTGGATATACATTTGA
>JBKEBJ010000395.1:0-15146 GCA_047973105.1 Coprobacillaceae bacterium
CATATAGAGTCGATTGTAAGATTGATTAAGCCAAACTAGTGATAAAAGGCCAATTGTATGGTATAATATAAAGAGAAAAGGAGATGAAATGATGTTAATAGATAAAAAGAAAAAGTGGGATTATGCACTTGGAATGATAAAAATTGATGGATTAGAACCTTCTCCAGAGTTTAAAGATTTAATAGAAAAAGAAAAAGAAGGAAAAATGACAACGGATGATATTAGAAAAGTATTAGATAAAAAATACAAAATGAAAATTGAGAAATCATTATGAAAGATCCATATGTATACGAAGGAACTAATATTTTAAAGAATTTAGCAAATATAAAGGATAATCATCTGCTATCGCAGATGGAAGCGGATTATACTGGAAGTAGACTCTCTGATTTAGCTGTAATGAAATCTGAGAGTCTATTTGATTATGATTATATTTGTAGTATTCATCATTATATTTTTCAAGATGTCTATGGATGGGCTGGGAATATTAGAACTATAAATATAGAAAAGTCAGAGCCAGCATTAGGTGGATTATCAATTGAATATTCCGATAAGTCAGTACTAAAAGATGACATAAATATTGTTTTGAATGAAATGAAAAAAAATAAATGGAAAAATTCATCAGTGGAGGAAGTCACTCATGATTTTTCTATCTATCTTGCTAAACTATGGAAAATTCATATGTTTAGAGAGGGGAATACAAGAACAATAATTTTATTCTGTACGCACTTTATAGAAGCTCAGGGATGGTATGTAGATAGTGACTTGTTTAGAATGCATGCCTCATATATGCGTACTGCATTAGTAGCAGCAAACGCTACTTTTCATGATATTGGTGATAAACGTAATATGGAGTATTTAGAAAAAATTATTTTTGAAGCACTAAACAATGGACTTGAGATGAAAGAAAGAATTATTGATAAACTAAATTGTATAGATACTGAGGTTAATGAAAAGATAGTTAGAGAAATTGTATATTGGGATCGTAAAGAAGGAAAAGAACATAGCTGTGCGGAAATGAAGAAGTATTTAATGGTGAAAGATTAAAAGTATAGGACTGGACATAGATAATATTTCAATAAAATGAATTTTCAGATTATAGTTTAACTTTTATTAATAGTTTGAATATTTTGTTTGAATTAATATGAAGGAATTTGAGTATGAAAAAATCTACAAAGAAAATAGTTAATAAGGTAAGGTATAGATATTTCATACAAGGGGGGATAAAAAATGGACGGATTAATGGCTCTTTCTATATTTGATATGGTTTTAAGATTATTTATTCTTGTTACACTGTTTTATTCAATTCAGGCTTTGAGAATATATATAAATAGAAATAAAAAGTATTTAAACAGAGATTATAAAGAATAAAAATTGTATATCTATCAAATATAAAGATGTAATTCCCTTGTTATTACCAAATAACGAGGGGATTTTTCTATACAATTAAGATGAAAGGGAAGGTGATGATTGTTTTTAAATAAATTATAGATATATTTTGAGCACTTTTTATCTGTTTACTTACCCTTGATGACATTAACATATAAAAAACAGGATAAACGTATTCAAGAGTATAAAATGGGAATCAAATATTTATTAGTGTATCCCATACAGGCATCAAAACTGTGATAAAAAAGAAGGGGAAATTTCAAAGTATATGAGTCAGAATTTAAAGTAGAAAAAATCAGAAATAGTTATTGATATTGATATGAGAATCTGTAATACCAATCGTAATAATACTATTGTTGTTTTTGTTTTATATATTAAGTATGTAAGACACATTAAAGAGTGTGATACAATATGCAAAAAGAATAGTATAGTAAGCAGTTCTTGCTTGGGATAGGTAAAATTATCCATAATATCTCAATATGTAGTATCAGCCATAGAATGAACTTTTGGCAGTCATAGTAGCGAAGGAAAATAAACTTGTTACGAATACAGTTTTACAAAGTTATATGATGGAGAGATTATTAGAACATGTGTCACTTTCCAAATATCGTGATGATTTTATTCTTAAGGGTGGTTTTCTTATTATTGCGATGGTAGGAATAGATATGTATACTACAATAAATGGTTTATCTGTTGAAATTAATTGTGTGAAAGAATAAAATGTATACTATTCTTACTAAGGAAAGGTGGGAGAAAAGTGAAACTAAGAGAACAATACATGTGTCCACTAGAACTAGTACAGGATATGATGAAAGGAAAGTGGAAACCAATTATCTTATGACAATTAAGTTATGGCGCTTCTTCATTATCCAACTTGGAAAAAGAAATAGAAAGTATTACACAAAAGATGCTCCTAGAACATCTTAAAGAGTTAGTCATCTATGGATTTGTAAATAAAGATAAGAGTGTTGGATATCCATTAAGAGTTAAGTATACTTTAACTAACCAAGGGTGGGAAATGTTTGAAGCATTAAAAATTATGCAAAAAATAGGAATCTGTTATATGAAGGAACACAATAATGGTGATGCATATTTTGTACGTATTGAAAAAAGAAAAAAAGTAGGAGACATTATTCATATAGATCCTGAGACAATATAAAAATATACCCACTAAAAAGTGGGTAATTTACTTTTGAATAAAAGGATGTATACTATTTGATATAAATATACAATAAAGGAGATATCAAAAATGAGTACATGTCTTTTATTAATAGATGTTCAAAACGATTATTTTAAGGGTGGCAAAAATGAATTATATAAGCCAGAGCAGGCTTTAGAAAACATAAAGCAAGTATTAGCAGTATATAGAAATAAACAGTTACCAATCATTCATATTCAACACATAAATACTAGTACTAATGCAACATTCTTTAATCCTAATACATTTGGAGTAGAAATCCATAAAAGCGTTGAACCGGTTGAAAATGAATATATGATAATTAAGCATAGGCCTAATAGTTTTTATAAAACTGATTTATATAAGACAATTGAGAAATTGGGGGTTACAGAGATAGTTATTTGTGGAATGATGACGCATATGTGTGTTGATACAACCGTTAGGGCTTGTAAGGATTACGAATTATTTGTTACCTTATTAAGTGATGCTTGTGCAACTAAATCACTAAGATATCATGATTTAGAAATTCAAGCTAATATTGTACAACAAACGTATATGGCTTCATTAAATGGCATGTTTGCAAATGTTGTAAAAACAAAGGATTATTTAGAAAACTTAACTAGATAAAGATAAGCGTTAGTAAACCATTTTATGCTGCAATGCTTGTAAAATGAATTATCTAAAGATTCGACTATTGAAGAAAATTCAATAATTCAAAAAGAAGGCAATAGAAAAGTAAAAAGAAAAATATTTTTTGAATAGATATTAAAAATATCGATACAGAAAATATATAGCTAAATGAATAATATGCCAATGTTTAGTTTACTTTTATGTAAGAAAGTATTACTATATACAGTATATTGATACTTACATTTAAAAAATAGAAATACTGATTTTGAATAAGAGTGCATACACTCTTTTCTTTTGATTTTGGTAATCAAGAGAGTATGAAATTAGAAGAAAAGGAAAAAATATGGAATTTATAAAATTAGGGCTTAGTTCACCTATTCTAAAAACATTAGAAGAACAATCATATACAACATCAACTGCGATTCAAGAAAAAGCTATTCCTGCTATCTTAGAAGGTAAAGATGTGTTAGGTTTGGCACATACTGGAACTGGTAAAACAGCAGCGTATGCACTACCTACTTTACAATTACTTAGCCAGACAATGCGAAGTCCATTCTCGACACCAATTAGTACATTAGTATTAGTACCTACAAGAGAATTGGCTATACAAATATCTAATAGTTTTACTATTTATGGTAAGTACTTATCATTAAAAAATATGGCTATCTTTGGAGGTACAACACAGTCTAACCAGGTAAAAGCATTGAAACGTAATATTGACATATTGATTGCTACTCCTGGGAGATTAGTAGATTTGATTAGAAACCGACATGTGGATATTTCTGCAGTAGAGATATTTATATTAGATGAGGCAGACACGATGTTAGATATGGGGTTTAGTAATGAATTACAAGAGATCATGAAACATCTTCCTGATAAAAAACAAACATTGTTATTTTCAGCTACTATGACTAATGAAATGAAGGAAATGGCTGATAAGATACTAGTTAACCCAGTTATTGCTTCGATAGTTCCAGAAGCAACCATGAAAAACAATGTCGATGAAGAGATATATCTTGTAAGACAAGATGAAAAAATGGATGTATTATTAGACTTTTTCTGGAAGAATACGACAGATTCCGTAATCATCTTTACAAAGACCAAAAAAGGTGCTGATGAAGTCGTTAAAGAACTTACGAAGAATAAGGTGGCTGCTAAGGCCTTTCATAGTGATAAATCACAAGAAGAACGAAAAGAGGCATTAAATAATTTTATGAGGAAAAAAATTCGTGCGCTAGTAGCTACAGATATTGCTTCGCGTGGAATCAACATCGATGACCTTAAGTATGTTATCAACTATGACTTACCCAATACAATTGAAACATATATTCACCGTATTGGAAGAACTGGCAGAGCAGGAGCAAGAGGAATCGCAATTTCTTATTGTACTAATAGAGATGCCCAGCTATTAAAAGAGATTGAAAAACGTGAGGAAGATATATAACTATAAGATTAGAATAATACGATATATATGAAAGAAAACAAAGAGCTTTATTAGTGTTGTTCGAAAGAAAGTATCAATTGCACTCGACAATATTATGTTTACAATTTTCAACAGAAACAGGGGAATTAAACAGTATAAAATTATTCACTATAAAATAGTAGTTTATCTGTATGATAAATTGCTTTTTTTGTATAAAATACTATATGGCAGTAAGTATATTTATTAATCCACTAAAACCAATTAAGAAATAGGTACTCTTTTTTAGTGTGATAGGGTTAATATGATCAATTATCTTATTAGCTATAATAAGCCCAACTAAGATAGATACAGTTCCAACAAGTATATATTGTATATGATTTGTTGAGATAATCCCTTGTGAAATACGTAATGCTGTTGAATAGAACATATTTAACATAAAGAATCCTTGTATATTACCAAGATACTCATTTCTATCATCTGTCTTTGCTAAATAATACATAACCATAAGAGGACCTCCTATACCAAACAGTCCATCACAGATACTAGATATAAAAACACATAAAAAGGATGTTAATCTATTTAATTGTGGTTTTTCATCAGTAGAAATTAGAAGAAAATAAAAAGAAAGTGCGATAAGAAATAATCCTAAGATTAGTTTTAAAATTGTAGGGTTTATAGATTCAGAGAGTAGGATGGTAATACTGACGGTTATAATGTATAAACAAAATGGTGGGAGAATTAATTTGAAATTTACATGTTTTCTATACTTTATAACCATAGATAAGACTAGTAACATACAAATAATTGTTGATACTCCTGCACTCTGAGTAACAGGTAATAAGTTAGGTAGAAACATCATAATAATAATTCCTGCACCAAACCCTGTAACTCCATGAACTATACCCGCAACTATGGCAGGTAACATAATAAATATTACTAATGACATATATATCCCTCTTTCATAAATAAAATATTAATTATGTATAGAATATTCTAAAATTTAATAATATGCAAGTACGTACTTATAAAGGTACTTACGATTAAGAAAGAGAAGTATATTAGAATATTTTAAGAAACAAAATGATGGAAAAGAAGGAATTAACATGCAATAAAGTAGAAAGCAGTCTGTATAACCTATATTTTTAAAGAAGAATTGAATTTTCTTATATTGAAAATGAAGTTTAATTGTTAAAATAGAATAACAACTATATATCATAAATAATCTTCCTCTTTATATTATTTAAGGGTATAATGACAGATATACATATCGTATTTATTATATAAAGACTATTGATAGTGGGGTGATCTTATCAAATCAAATAGAATGTTTAGTATTATAAATTTATTAATAAACAATAAGAGAATGACAGCTAATGAACTAGCTGAAAAATTAGAAGTATCAAAAAGAACAATATATATAGATATTGAAGATTTAAATATGGCTGGTGTTCCTGTAGTAAGTTTCCCTGGACAAGGTGGAGGTCTAGGGGTTCTGGATAATTATAAACTAGATAAAAAGTTTTTGTCTGTCAATGAATTAGAAGACATATTAGTTGGCTTAAATGCTTTGAAAAGTATTGAAACAGAAACAGGTGTTAATACATTAATATCTAAACTTGACATGGAGAACAATTCTGAAATATTTGAAAATGCGAATACATTTATTGATTTATCCTCATGGTTTGAGGATGGTTATCTTAAAAGTTATTTATATGAGTTCAAAAATGCAATTCGAAATAAGAAGATTGTTATGATAGAATATCAGGCAAAGAATGGCTTTAGTAAAAGAAAAATAGAACCTTATAAAGTTGTTTTCAAACACTCTTCTTGGTATGTATTCGCATTTTGTTTAGAAAAAAAGGGTTATCGATTATTTAAAATAAATAGAATCATGTCTGTTAAAGTTTTAGATACATCATTTACTGTAAGAGAACAGTACGCAAAGAATTTGAATCTTTTATTTGAAAGTGATTATTTTTCAACTAATAAAAAGAAAAATAAATTTCAGGTTACTTTACAATACAAGAAAGAAGATGAAGACTTCTTAATGAATAAAATAGGCCTTCGAGTATTTTCATTTGATTCTAAGAAAAGAACAATCACCTTTAAGAGTACTAACTATTCATGGGTAATTGATTTCATTATTGAACTAAAAGATAAGGTACAAGTTATTAATCCTTTATACTTAGTTGAGGACATAAAAGGAATTATTAAAAAAATAAATAATCTTTATAATGAAAGTTGACAGGTTTATGTCAACTTTCATTTGTTATACTAGGTTTGTAATGAAGGAGGAATAATTATGAAAGAACAAATAAATGGAGGAAAAATGATGAAAGAAGAAGTTTTAGTTTTTATACCTGATAATTATGCAGATTGGGAGATAGCTTTTATAAGTGCTGAATTAATTAGATCAAAGAATGCATTTAAAATAAAATATGTGGCGTTATCTAAAGAACCAGTTGTTTCAATGGGAAGACTTACTGTTATACCTGACTATTCTATTTCTGAGTATTTAGAAATGGCTTCTACAAATAATAATGCAAAGATGCTTTTACTATGTGGGAGTACAACATGGCAGGAAAAAGGATACGATATGCCTGAAGTTAAACAATTAGTTGACTGGTGTATAGAAAAATCAATTCTTATTGCTGCAATTTGTGATGCAACTACATTTTTAGCAAACAATTCGTATTTAAATACAGTAGCTCACACAGGGAATGCATTAGATCATATAGTAAGCCAATGCAAGGAATATACTGGACAAGAATACTTTGTTGAAAAACAATGTGTAAGTAGTAATCAATTTATAACAGCGAATGGTACTGCAACATTAGAATTTTCAAGAGAAATCATGAAAGCTCTTGATGTTAGCTTTGAATATTTCACAGTTGATGATTGGTATATCTTTAATAAAAACGGAATTTTTCCTGCAGAATAGAAAGAACATGCTGAAGAGTTAAATATTTAATGTAATAGCAATAAGAAAGTATATTCTTTATTGCTATTTTTATTTTATCTATAAAGTATACAGTAATTATTCAAATATACTATGCAGAAAAGATAATGAATAAACAATGTATAAGAATTTGTAATAATTAATGGGATAATATCAAGTATTTGTGATTTAAAATGAAAAAGTTGAATACCAAAATGTTACAAATTTTATATGCCATAATATCTATAATTAGTGTATATAATTTAGTAAATAAATGACATCTGTTTTTCATGTTATGGAGGTGAAAAAATGACTAAGCAAAGAATTTTTATCGCAATTGATTTAAAATCTTTTTATGCTTCTGTAGAATGTGTTGAAAGAGGGTTGGATCCATTAACTACAAATCTAGTTGTTGCAGATGCTAGTAGAACACAAAAGACAATTTGTTTAGCTGTTTCACCCTCTTTAAAACCTTATAACATACCAGGTAGACCGAGACTTTTTGAAGTAGAACAAAAGGTTAAAGAAGCAAATTATATACGAGCAAGTAAAGTGAATAAAAGAAAACTAGTAGGCACATCGTTTGATGATACAGAATTACAATCAAACCCTAATTTAGCTATATCTTATATTACAGCAACTCCAAGAATGGCGTATTATATTGAATATAGTACAAAAATATATGATATTTATTTGAAATATGTTTCACCAGAAGATATCCACGTATATTCTATCGATGAGGTATTTATAGATGCAACAACATATTTGAATACCTATAAATTAACACCACATGATTTTACAATGATGATAATAGAGGATGTGTTAAACGAAACTGGCATTACTGCAACAGCGGGGATTGGGACAAACATGTATCTTTCGAAAGTGGCGATGGATATCGTTGCTAAACATACAAAACCAGATGCATTTGGTGTGCGTATTGCAGAATCAAATGAAATGACATATCGAAAGTTATTATGGAATCATAAACCAATCACTGATTTTTGGAGAGTTGGTAGAGGATATACAAAGAAATTACATGATATTAATCTATATACAATGGGTGATATTGCCAGATGTTCTATTAATAATGAAGATATACTATTTGATATTTTTGGCATTAATGCAGAATTACTAATTGATCATGCTTGGGGACAGGAACCTTGTACAATATCCGATATTAAATCGTACAAGCCAACTTCAAACTCACTTGGTTCTGGACAAGTGTTACACTGTGCGTATCCTTCAAATAAGGCAAGAATTATCGTACAAGAAATGATAGATCATTTAGCACTTGAATTAGTTGGAAAAGGTTTGGTGAGCGATCAGGTCGTTTTAACTGTGGGTTATGACATAGAAAATATTAGTGATAATAAAATTTCTAATACATACAAAGGAGAAATTAAGAAGGATTATTATGGTCGAACGGTTCCTAAAAGTGCGCATGGAACACAAACCTTAAAGTATCCTACTTCATCTACTAGATTGCTCACAAAAGCAATGCTTACACTATATGATCGTATTGTCGATAAGAGTTTGTTAGTTAGAAGAATTACAATCTCTGCAAATCGTGTTGTACTAGAGTCAAATGCCAACAATTTACCAATTTATGAACAATTAGATATATTTACTAATATTGATGAACAAATTAAAATGGATGAAAAAGAAACGATTGAAGTAGAAAGGGAAAAAAGATTAAACCAAGCAATTCTTGATATTAAAAAGAAATATGGAAAGAATAAAGTTGTCAAAGCAATGAATTTGCAGGATGGGGCAACAGAATTAGAAAGAAATGAACAAATTGGTGGACATAAATCATAATGGAAAATATAGAAGGTGATGATATAATGAAAGATACATATGATGATATTATTAATCTCAAATACGATGGTGTTAAAAATCATAAGAAGATGTCAGTCTATAATCGTTCTGCACAGTTTACACCATTTGCAGCATTAACGGGTTATGATGATGCAATTAGTGAAAAAGCGAGATTAACAGATAAGAAAATAGAGTTAAGTAATGAAATGATAGAAAGACTTGATTTAAAAATTAATATGTTGAAAGAATGTATAGATACATTACCTATTGTAAAAATAACTCACTTTGTTAAAGATGAAAAAAAGAGTGGTTGTTCTTATCAGATACTTGATGGAAGAATTAAAAAGATAAAGTCTTATGAATACTATATTATGATGGATAATAAAGTAATTATCTATATAAAAGATATTTATGATATAGAGAGTAAAATATTTAATACTCTAGAATTCTAATAAATATCATTACAGAATAATAGAATTAATATATGAAAAGAGACAATAGTATCACTATTTTAGTGCCATTACTATAGTCTTTTCTATTACAAATATAATTAATTTCATAGTTTTATTTTGTTTTTTAGGAAACGATTCTTTAATACTATCCTCTTACTATAAATATAAATTTTTCTATGTTATGATGATAAGCGTAAAGAAAAATGGTAGAAGGAGACTGCTATTAATATTATAATTAGAAAAATATTTCAAATATTATTATGTAATCAAAGAAATTATTTTAAATAAAAAAGGAGGAAAGTTGATGTTACACTATTTACCAGGATGTGATGTAAGGAAAAACCATTCTAAAGCTGTTTTAAAAATGGAAACCTATATGAAGAATCAGAATGCGAGTATTGAGCGTTGTTGTCGTGTAAAGAATAAGTTTCTTTTTGACGGAGATACAATCATACAGAATTGTACTTTATGCGATTTAATTTTAAAGGAAACCCACCCAGACAATACTTGTTTAAGTTTATATGAATATGTTTTAGAAGATGAGAATTTCCCTTGGGTAAATCATAAAGGTGAAAAAATAACAATACAAGATTGCTGGAGAACCAAGGATAATCTTACTTTACAAAAGGCAATACGAAAATGTCTTCTAAAAATGAATTTTACTATTATGGAAATGGAAGAAAATTATGATAAAACAAAGTTTTGTGGTGTATGGTTGAATAATGAACCTGCAAAAGATTGTATAGAAGTTGCTCCTAAAACATTTTCTAATATATTAGAAAAACATACTAATTTGTTACCACAAGAAGAACAAGTAAAATCCATGCATAATTGGGTATCAAAATATACTACCAAACAAATTGCTGTATATTGTAATGGCTGTGAAAAAGGAGTACGTCTTGGAGGAGGAAATCCTATTCATATGATAGAATTACTCGCAGAAGGATTACTATAGAAATAAGATACTATTTAATAATAGTATATGTAATTTAATACAGTATTATTATTCCAAGAACGATTGTTAAGACGAAAGAAATCAATAAAAAGAATACATGCGTATTCTTTTTATTGTGAATTCTTAATAAGTACTGGTGTAAAATCTGTTGGCAGTATACGTAAAGCATAATCCGTCATTTGTTTTGGCGTAAATTTCATTTTATTTGAAAACCATAAGACAAAATGATTATAGATGCCACCAGTATGATAATAAACATAGAACACATCCTTTACGTTATTAGTATTATACTTTTGTACAAAAATACTATTAAAAATATCAAGTATAAAATATGATTTTCCTGCTTGATGAAGTGTTAGTAATTCTTCTTTATAAGTATAATAATGGGTAAACATTTGTATAAGATAATCAGAAAAAGAAATATCCTTGGAAGGAATAATTTTTATATGTTCGTCAATGATTTGTAAATAGTAAAATTTTATTATTTCATCCTTAGAGTCAAAATGACGATAATAGGTAGAACGATTTACACCTGCTTTAGTAGTGATATTCTGGATAGTGATTTCATTATATTTATTGTTTTTCATTAGAATAACCAATGCTTCAGAAATATATCTTTTCATTGTTAAGGATGTTGTATTTTTTCTTCTCATAAAGCAACATTTCCTCCTTGTTTGTCGCAATTAAGGTTTGATTTATTGTAAAAATAAATATGTATAATTTATAATTAATGCGACAAATGTTGCTTTAATTATATGAAGAATTGAGTAACCTGTCAACATATATGGATGGAGGAAATACAATGTTTAGAGAAATACGAAGACAAGATCGATTATTAACTGAAGAGGAAGCAAAGGAGATATTACAAGAAGGTAGATATGGAGTATTATCATTAATAGGTGATAATGGATATCCTTATGGTGTGCCAATGCACTATGTCTTAATAGGTGGCATGATATATATGCATGGTACATCAGCAGATAGTCATAAAGTAGATGCTATTAAAAATAATCCTAAGATGAGTTTCACTGTTATGAAGATGGAAAATGATATAAAAGGAAAAAGTTGTATCGTGTTTGGCGAAATAGAAATAATAAAAGATATGAGAGAAGTAGTGTTAGAAAAATTTGTAGAAACACATGTTCCAGAGTTTGCTTGGGAACAAGCAAAAAAAGGTATTCCTTTTGCGAAAGATAACATAGAGGCATATAAATTAACAATACATCATATATCTGCGAAGTTAGTAGACAAGCCAAGCGGTAAATAATGAAATTCATTGGTCAGAATTAGGGAATGAAGTTATATGTTTGAAATTATAAGTGTGAAAGATATAGTTTGAATTAGTCTATGTTCTTATGTAGATAGAAAACAAGCTAATAATAAAAGATTTGCAAAAGTAGATAAAGTATGATATAAAATAAGTAGGTACGTTACTGAGATAACAGGCGTGGCCATATTAATCTTTTTTAGATTGGTATGCCACGTTTTTCTTTTTTTAAGAAAGGAGGCTCTAGTAACGATAGAAGAAAACGATGGCAAATAAACATGAATGGGTTGAAAATATAGAAGGGAGATACTTATGTATACAATTTTAAAAACACTTAACAACAATATTGCTCAAGTAACAGATAATGATAAAAATTTCATAGTCTTTGGAAAAGGAATAGCGTATGGGAAAAAGATAGGAGACACTATTTTAGAAGAAGATATAACACAATGGTATTTCTTAGGAAAAAAAGACTATGCATATTTCATGGATGTTATTGGTGATATATCTCCAGAAATCATCTATATTTCAGAACTTATTATTAAAGAAGCAAAGCAATCACTAAATGGCAAATATAATGCAAATCTATTATTAATGATTGCAGACCACTTGAATTTTGCTGTTAAAAGAAGTAAGGAAGGAATCGTTGTAGGAAGTCCTTTAGAATATGAAATACGAAGACTTTATCAAAAAGAAATAATTGTTGGTGAAAAGGCACTTGAGATAATTAAAAAAGAAATTGGAGTCTGTTTACCTAAAGAAGAAATAACAATGATTGCTTTACATTTAGTAAACAGTCAAGTTGGTAATCATGTTATGCAAGATGTAATGAAGATAACAGAGATTACTAATAATATATTTAATATAATAAATTTTCATTACCAAACAATTATTGATGAAACTTCTACAGCAGCAACAAGATTCATGATTCATCTTAGGTATTTTATTTTGAAATATCTTGATGGAGAACAAAAAATTGAAGAAGAATATGAAGGATTATATCAATTCATTATTGAAAAGGATGCTCGTGCTGTACAATGCTTAAATAAAATTATGAAATATTTAGATAGTAAGCATGGATGGATTGTTTCGGAAAATGATCAAATATACTTACTCCTTCATATTAATAGATTGATTCACAATTAGGAGAAAAATATGACTAGAGAACAAACTTTACATGAAATACTAGATGCCATTGGTGGTAAAGAAAATATAGTTACTGCTGGCCATTGTATTACAAGGTTACGATTAACATTAAATAATAAAGAAGGAATAGATTTAGATAGGATTAAAAAGATAGATGGTGTATTAAATACCCAATTCAGTGGTGAACAATTACAAATAATAGTAGGAACAGACGTTAATAAATATTATGAAGAATTGATGAAAATTATAGGTGGAGAAATAAAAAATACTTCTAATAAAGTATCAGATGCAAAAGAAAAAGAGTCTGTAATAAATAAAGTCATGGGGACGATTTCAGGAATATTTATTCCTGCATCAGTCGCTATTGCAGCTTCAGGTATTATTAAAGGAATATTAGCTTTATGTACTGTTTTTAAATGGCTATCAGTTGAATCTGATGTTTATATAGTTTTAAATATGATAGGTGATGCAACATTTTATTTTTTACCAGTATTATTAGGATTTTCAGTAGCAAAAAAGATTGAAACCAATGAATATTTAGGAGCTTCATTAGGAGCATTATTAGTATATCCAACACTGATAAATGGTGCAACTGCAATGTTGCCATCACTTAGCTTTTTTGGAATACCAGTGCCATATGTCACATATTCAAGTTCAGTACTACCAGTTGTTTTAGGTGTTTTCGCACTAAAATATATACATAATGGATTAAAAAAGATTATCCCATCTGCTTTAGAAATGGTAGTTACAGGAGGATTAGCGTTTCTAATTACAGCGCTTTTAACACTAATTGTATTAGCACCAGTTGGGAATTATTTAGGTGTTTATATCTCAGATTTCTTTGTCTGGTTATATAGTTGGGCAGGGCCATTCGCAAGTATGTTAATGGGTGCTACTTTTGCACCTATGGTTATGACAGGATTTGTTTATGGAATCTTCCCAGTAGTATTTCAAAACTTAGGAATATTGAAATATGATTATATAGTACTACCAATGATGATTTATTCAAACGTCAACCAAGGTGTTGCAGCTATTGCAGCAGGAATAAAACTTAAAGATCCTAAAATAAAATCAGCAGCATTCGGAGCTGGATTAACAGGGTTATTAGGTATTACAGAACCAGCAATGTATACTGTAAATTTAACTTATAAAAAACCATTCTATTCAGCACTAATAGGGTCTGGAGCAGCTGGATTATTATCCGGAATATTGAATGTCAAAATGTTCACTATGGCAGGTTCTGGTTTAACAGCGATACCTGGATTTGCTAGTAATGAGTTTACTTCCAATATGATAAATGCCATTATATGTTTATGTATAGGTATGGTAATTACATTTGTATTAACATTTATTTGGACAAAAAAGGAAGCAACAAATGAAGTAGTAAATGAGAAGAAAGAGTCAATAAATTATAGTGGTGAAAATATAAAAATTGGTAGTATTGGTAATGGAAAAGCTATTGCTTTAAATCAAGTTCCAGATAAAACTTTTTCTGAAGGGATTTTAGGTGAAGGGGTAGCTATTGATATTCAGGATGGAAAAACATATGCTCCTTTTGATGGTGAAGTAGTTGCGTTATTTCCAACAGGACACGCAATTGGCTTAAAATCAAAAAATGGAGTAGAGATATTAGTTCATATTGGTATTGATACGGTAAAATTAGAAAAAGGATATTTTACTAGTAGTGTCAAACAAGGACAACAAGTAAATAAAGGACAACTATTAATTTCTTTTGATTATTTGAAATTAGAAGCAGCTGGAGTATATCCTTCAACATTACTTATCGTTTCTAATTCTCAGGATTTTCAGTCAGTTAAAGTATTAGAACAAGAAACATATTCAAAAGAAGATACAGTATTTAGTGTATTCAAATAGAAGGAGAATAACAATGAATATAATTATTGCAGATACATACGAAGAGATGAGTCAAATTACAGCACAAATAGTATTAAGT
>JBKEBJ010000451.1:0-1857 GCA_047973105.1 Coprobacillaceae bacterium
GGATGGAACAGCTACAGTCACTGGAATTACTGATTAGGATGTAGAATTGACACATTTTATGCCTTATGCCTATTTAAATGGAGAATATCGTCCAGGTTCCGTATATTTTAAGACTGTGCAAATTGAATACTAGTATCCAGAAGAGATTAATGTAACTGGTTATGTTGGAAGTGGAACAGTATTGGAAGAAGGTGTTGGATATGTTAAAATCGAAGTTAAAGACCGATATGGTACTAGCACCGGAGCTAATGGAATTAATTTCAATCTAAAAGATACAGCTATTGGAACATATACTGCAACACAAAAAGTTAAAATAACATGTACTATGTATGATGATGGTGAACCAATCGTTTTAGAATATGATAATTATTTATCAGTTGATGTGAAAGATGAAAGTGTAATTAATAATAATTTGAGTTTAGAAACTAGAAATCGTGAGTATGTAGCAATATCTGATGATTATCAAGTTCAAGGACCAGGACTTAGGATAGTAAATGACAACTTCACAGAAAAGAAAAATCAATTTGTAGAAGTTACCATTGATCCAAATTATGAAGTTCAAAAAGTAATATTGCCATATGATCAAGATAGAATTACAGAAGTAGAGTATAAAACAAATCTAAACAATACGATTCGTATAGCGAGTGGAGATATGTTAGAAGATGCAGTAAATAGTGGCAACGGAATCACAAAAGTAGCCGGTGTTGTTATTTCTAATGAAACATTAGGGTTAGGCCCAAACGAATATATAACCTATGTTTCTGCATGTATGGGAAATCTTCGACCTAGTTATACTAGTTCGTCTTCTCATTATCAGGTAAATCCATATGCAAATCGTTTTCAAGTTATTGGAAAATTAACAAACAATAATGCTGTTATGGAGGCAAGTGTAACAGTTAAAACTTATGGTAAAGATGATGCTGGTAATATTGTTAGTGGTAGTGAAAGTGAAATTACTGGTAAAGTTGTTAGAGTCACGACTAAACAGATAGCTCTTTCAACAAGTGTAGAAGATTTATCACTAAAGGCTGGAGAAAAGAAAACAGCCACTTTCGAATTGTCAGCTAATTATTACTATGCAAATATGATAGGGACTTCAAATCCTATATTATATATTAAAGTGCCAGAACATGTATCAATATCATCAATTAAGGCAATTAGTAATGTGGATGGGAATTTAGAGGTTGCCTCAAATACTGCAATTTCTGAGGTAGATGGTGCAGAATATTTAAAAATCCAAATTACTGGAAATGCTGGTTCTTACTTCAAAGGTAAGGAGAATAAAATAACATTGACTATGGATGTGGAAGCTGGCTTACAAGCAAGCGGAGAATATAAATGGAATGAGATTGCTTTTTGGGATTTAGGTGGAGATACGTATCGCCAGTATAATAGTTCAGGAGAACAAGTACAAAATATAATCGAACTTGGTGATGTTTTGATGCCTGTAATTAATAATAAGATTTTAACAATCACTGCCAAGAATGATTTAATTGTCGATACAGGATTAAAATTAGAGGGTGAAACATCAAATAGACCACCTTACAATGACTCAACAGAACAAACGCAGAAAGACACAGCTGTAGGATTCACTTTAGGAACAACTGGTATTTATACAGTAGATATCTTTAATAATTTAACAACAACTGTTGAAAGTGTAACTACGTATATTCCTGTTCCAAAACTAGGAAATAACTTTGGTGAAAACTTCCAAGAACAGTATTATAAAGACAATGGAGATTTAGATTTAGAAAAAACAGCTTTCTAATGGAGTATGAAATTGAAAGCTATCCCAGTTCCAAAAGTATATAATGAGATTACAGGTGAGGAGATGCCTGAAAAGGTTAGTAATTATTC
>JBKEBJ010000034.1:0-4157 GCA_047973105.1 Coprobacillaceae bacterium
CATTTTTATGCCAATAACTTTCATCATTTAATACTTGCCAACGACGTTCCTCTTTTATGTATGACCAATCTTTATCATTTTGATAGTACAGCTGAATACCATTAGCTTCTAAAATATTCAAAATTTGATTATCATGATAATTATACTCATCAAAATCAGTAAAAGCCTTATTTACCATTTCAGAATAGAATTTATTTAAATCTAATAATAACTCATCAATTTCTTTATCTAATTCTTTTACATTTAATCCAATTGTTTTTGCTTCCTTTAATACAATTGGATAAGAGTGCGATGGAAAATCATTATTTAATGTTCTACTAATTCTTTCACATGCATCTAAATCTTTCATATGATACGATAATATTTCTTTACAAACTTTAATCGATAAAGAACTAGAACGATCCAGTGCTCCAATTACTAATGGATGTACATACTTATATAGTTCTTGGTAATGATGCCCTTGTGATTCTCCTGCATTTTCATTCCATAATTTAGATATACGTTGTAATTCATCATGTGAAATACGTACTTTTCTATTATTTACAGTATCTAATGGTGCTAATTGATGCACTGAAGAAGAATCAATTGGTGTTAGATACGCTAATGGCCCCATTTGAATTTCATCTGCTCCTAATACCATTAATGTTGCAGATGAAGCAGATTCTAATGGTACTAAAGCTGTAACATTAGCATTATAATTACGAATAATATTAACAATACGTAAGGCTGCTTCTACACTCCCTCCACTAGATTTTACAAATATAGCTACTTTTTCATTTCTTCCAATCTTTTTGAATAATTCATAGAATGCCATAACATCATTTTGACAAACACTTCCATTAAAAGAATTCCAATATACAATTAAAGGCATTCCTAATAAGTTTTCTAATTTTGATATGGTTTCTTGTGTTTCTTTAAACAACACAGGTGGTTGTTTAATTTCTGGTCTTTGATTATCACTCATACACTTCTCCTTTATCATTCTGTATGACATTATTGTACAATATTTTTACTTTATCGTACAAGTTTCTTTCCTTAAATAACAATAGAAAAACACTAGATTATTAAAATCTAATGTTTCATTGATACATCTTTTACTGTTTGTCCTCTGTTTTTGGTTTAGAAATTTCTGTTTTCTTAGTTACTTCTTCTTTTTTAGAAGTTTCTTTAACTTCTTTTTTAGGAGTTATCTCTTTTGATACTTCTACCTCTTCTTTACTTGCATCCAACGCTAATTTAGTTCCTGCAAAGTTATTTAAGATAGCAGTTAAATCAATACCAGTACCTTCTTTTAGACCTTCTACAACACCTAAAGATGAACGTAATGTATCTCCAACCATTTTTTCTGCATTTCCATCACCAAACATTACAATCTTCTCTGTTTTAGATAATGGTTCCGCTGCCCCTCTTACTACTTCTGGTAATTTTTCAATTAACATTTGAGATAAAGCTGATTGATTATAACGATTTAAGGCATCTGCTTTTTTTTCTAAAATTTCTGCTTCTGCTTCTCTTTCGATTTCGAAGGCACTAGCTTCGGCTTCTTTTTGACGTTTATATAAATCCGCTTCGGCTTTTTGTTGTTCTTTATAACGATCTGCATCGGCAACTTTTTCTACTTCCGCACGTAATGCATTTTCACGTACTTCAATTTCCCTTTGTTTTCTCTCTGCTTCACGTTCTGTTTTAGCAATTTCTGCATTAACAGTTTCAACTTCAATTTCTTTACGAGAGATTTGTTGAGCAATCGAATACGATGCATCTGATTTTGCTTGTTCTGTATCTGCTTGTGCTTTTAAAGTTGCACGTTTTATGGCTAATTCATTTTGAGTAATAGCGATTTATGTCTGTGAAGCAACATCTGCATCATTAGCTTGTGACTGTGCTATCTTAATATCTCTTTCTGAATTTGTACGAGCAATCGCTGCTTCTTTTTGAATCTTAGTTACATTATCAATCCCTAAGTTTTCAATAACATTATTATCATCAATAAAATTTTGAATAGTTAAGTTAATGACACTTAAACCCATGTTTGATAATTCTCTAGCTGTACTTTGTTGCACTTTTTCCGCAAATACATCACGATTATGAACTAACTCCGTTAATTCCATTTGCCCGATAATTTCACGCATATTTCCTTCTAATACTTGTTGGGCGATTGCTGCAATATAATTTTTATCTTTATTTAAGAAGTTCTCTGCAGCTTTTTTTATCGATTCTGTATCCGAACTAACCTTAACATTAGCGACTCCATCAACACGTACATTAATAAATTCTTTTGTTGGCACTGCTGATTCTGTTTTGATATCCACTTGTACTAAACTCAATTCTAGTTCATCTTTTCTTTCTAGAAAAGGTATTTTAACACTCGCTTTACCAATTACAAATTTCGCACTTTTTCTAAACCCTGAAATAATGTATGCTTTATCAGGTGGTGCTTTTACATACCCTGTTGCTACAATAATAATAATTAAAATTGCGACTGCTATAATTATTATTGTAGGTAAATTTAATTCTGTTATCACTTTAACTTCCTCCCTTTCTAACAGATATAAAGATTATATCATATGCAAACAATATTAATACATTATTTACACAAAGTTTACACAAATTTATCCCATTATTTATATTAAGAATATGTCATTTATAGTAATAAAATAACCTTTTAACATTCGATTTTAAGCATAGAGATTGTCGCAATATCAATAGTATATTATAATATTAACCATACAGAATTGAGGACTTGTAATGAAAAATATATATTCTATTTTTAGATTCTTATTTGAAATAATTTCTATTTTAATTATTGGATATTGGGGAATTAGTAATTAACAATTTGGTAATTGGCGTTATTTAATAGCTATTATAGCACCACTTATCGTCATGATTATCTGGGGTATTTGGTGTGCTCCATCTTCTTCAAGACGTTTACAAGGTAGTTTACGATTAATAATTGAAATAATGATTTATGTTATTGTAACAATTTGTCTGTATAATACAGATTATATTCATTATACATTACTCTATTTAATGATTGCCCTTGCAAATGCAAGTATTAATTATTTTACTAATTGGTTAATATAAAAGTATGTAAAACTCCATTTACATACTTTTATGTTTAAGTATGATAAACAATACTTTCTTCACTTAACCATATATTAAATTCTGTTTCTAAGAAACTAGCTATTTCATTTTTTATTGTTATAGATAACTCATTTATTCTTTTATTAATAACTAATGGATTAATATATCTTTTTTTAGAATTAATTTTAACTGTATAAAAGTCTTGTTTTTTATCAAATCTAATTATCTTTGTAAAGTTAATAAATGTATTCCATTTTTGATTTATAATATCTTTACTTTTCAACAAATTAATAACTTGTGTTTCACTTTCATACAAATCATTTATAGTAATCACCTTCATCTCTAATGCTTGGTGTAATATATCTGACAAGTATTGCATAGCGAAGCGGTCTTCATCTGCAACATAATATCGTGAATTATCTAATGATAATATGCTGAATTCTTCAGCAATAGAAAGATTGGTAAATCCTAATTCCCATTCTCCAAATTCATTAGTTAAGACTTCAATATTATCATATATTCTTTTAATTTCAGTTTTTGTCTTTAGGTTTCTACTATAAAAATTTCCCAATGTATATTCTAAACGATCTGCAGCTAATTTTGGTGCGTCATTATCTGCAATAGGATATCTATGATAGTCCGATACTTCCTCTGTTGTAATGTTATATTTATGTAGAATGCATTGAATTTCATTGGAATTAATAATCATTTCATATGTTTTTTCTTCCGTTGATTCTTGTTTTTCATAATCATTATTTAAAAAGTCTACGACATGTGCGAATGTCGGTGTGCTAATATCATGAAGTAATCCAGCAATACTTTGTTTCATATCTTTTGTAAAGTGCCATACAATTAACGCAACACCAACACTGTGGTCGAATCGAGAATACTTCTTTAATGAACGACATATAGGAAAATTCGTATACTCACATCCACAATGCATTCCTACATCCTTTAATCTTTTCATTTCCTTTGTACGCATTAACTCATTGATGAATATTGGTATTTCATCATGATATATATCTATAATATTCATAGTTAAAGTTTCCCTTTAATTAAAGATGTTCCATATG
>JBKEBJ010000049.1:0-6120 GCA_047973105.1 Coprobacillaceae bacterium
TGAAAATATATTAGTTTATTTTTATTAGTACTTGTTGTTGTACTAAGCGGATGCGGTAACAAAACTGCATATGAAGAAATGGTTGACTCGATGGGTAATATCTCATCAATGAAATATTCAAAGTTCGAAGTGGGAGCGGAGATTGAAGGTGTTTCAGTTGACTATTTAGTTGAAATGAATATTGATGAGCTGCTTGCTCAAACTGCTTTAGGTTTTGATTTCTACCTAACAGATACAACTGTTTATGTTCAAGCCTTTAATAACTGGTTTAAATCTGAATTAACTGAAGACCAAATGGCTGATCTTGAAGCTGATCTTGATTTTGATGTTTTTGAAATCAATATGCCTGATGGCAAAGAAACATTAAGTATTGACACTGGCATCGCAATGGTAGATGATGCTGTAAATGGTAAAACCTTAATTGATATTGTTATTACTACTGATGAAGGTTATTCAATTACTGGTTTATAAGAGTATTTAACTGCTACTGTTGAAAGCATTAAACTAAGCTTAACATCCAATGATAGTGACTCAGGTAATTCTGCACACGTTACAATCGGTAAAACTGAAGAGTTTAATTTACCTGAAGAGGCTGCAGATGCAGTTGATGTACCTATGGAAGCATTATTAGAAGCCGAATAATAAATGCTAAAATAATAATTTGCTTACATTTTATAGATATCAGATACTGTACTAATGTCATTTTATAATTTGAAACACTCTTATTTGTAAAGTAAACTGACCCCTTTAATTGTCATTTAAAATATATACAACTTTAAATACAACTACATCTATACATAACAATTATTAAGCGCTATAATTAGGTTAGGCGTTATTGGAACGAAAATGTATTAAATGAATACATAGAAATGGAGTGTCGCTTAAGTAGGCATTTCTTAAAATAAACAAGAAAGTGAGACTTGAATAGCCCTTAAACACAGGGTTTAGCAAGTCTCACTTTCTTTACTTTATGTACCTTTGAGGGTTTTTCGACACTCCCCTTTACTTTTATATTTCATTCCTAGGGGGATTAGGAAGAATATTGCTTATATATTAGTTTTAGATTGTTTGTTTATATTTTTTTGCTTGTCCTAAAGTGTTTAATAAAACAAGTTTGTGATTTATCACTTTACGAGCTTCTTCAATACATTGTCCAAATATTAAATGTGGCTCATATGGAGATTTTCCATCAAATTGTTTCTTACACTCATAGAAAAATGCTGATTTATAATCACTTGATATATTAATTTTTTGAATTCCTATTTCAACAGCTTTTGCTATTTCTTCATCCTTATTATTTGAGCCTCCATGTAATACTAAATAACTCTCTGTAACATTGATAATTTTTTCTAAAATATCTAATCTAAGTTCTGGAATAAAGTTTTCCGGATATAATCCATGTGCTGTACCAATTGCTATTGCTAAGGTATCTACATCTGTCTCATTGATAAATCTTTCTACATCTTGAGGTTTAGTATACAGGATATCTTTACTAGCACCCTCAAATGATCCGTCATTATTTCCAATTGTACCTAGTTCTGCTTCTACAGAAACTGCTAACGGTTTACAAAATTCAACAACCTTTTTTGTTATTGCAATGTTGTCCTCAATTGTATCGTGAGATGCATCAATCATTACAGAAGTATACCCACATCTAATCGCTCTCATAATCTGGTCTATATTAGCACCATGGTCTAAGTGCACTACAACCGGAACTGTAGCCTCTTTTGCAGACTGAACTATATATCTAGAAAAAGCCTCACCACAAAAGTCTAGTTCATCTGGGTGAACCTCTAAAATTACTGGCGAATTAGTCGCTTCTGCTTCTGATAATACAGACTTTAATAAAAAGTCGCTACTAATATTAAATGCAGGTACCGCAAATTTATTTTCTTTTGCTACTTTTAACATTTGATTCATATTTATTAACATAATTTTCTCCTCTTGAAATTTTATTGTAAGTTTACCGTTACTCTATATTTCCCTAGTAGTGATGCGTATTCGAATGCGTCATTAATCGTATCAAGTGTAAAATGCTTCTCGTCTAATAAGCCTTTTACCGAAAATGCTTTTGAGTTCAAGATTTTAGATGCATCTATAAAATCTTTATAGTCAGCCCCGGTTGTCCCAATTAATTTCATACGTTTATAATGAATTAAGTTGGAACTAAATGTATTTATTGGTTCTGGATATACAGCTGCAAAGAAACTAATTTTCCCATAATTTTCTTTAACCATTTCAAATGCTTGTTCATTAGCTTTGGCGTTACCTACTGCTAAAATAACTGTATCAGCTCCTTTTCCATCTGTTAGTTCCATTACTGCCTCCACAGGATTCTCTCGCGTTGCATCAATAGTAGTAATTCCGTGTGAACGGCAATTATCTAATTTGTTTTCCATCAGCTCCGAGATAATTACATTACAAGCAATCGACTTATAGAACAATGCATTTAGTAGACCCATTGTTCCACCTCCTATAATAACTACTGTTTCACCGGGCATAACATCTAATAACTTATAACCCTTTACTACTGTTGCTAGTGGCTCAAGAAAGCCTGCTTCTGCAAATGGAATTGATTCATCTATTTTAATTAATCTACTAGCTTTTAGAATAACATTGTCGGCATATCCCATTGATCCATAATAACCATATTCATTCAGCGCTTTTGTTAAATCATTTTGTGCACATAACCCTTCATGTCCTTCTATACATTCCTTACACTCATTGCACGAGTTACACATCACAGCTACGTGATCACCAACATTTATATTAGTAACATTCTTCCCAATTTGCATTACCACACCAGCACCTTCATGCCCTCCAGCCATAGGAAAACCTTGATGATTACGTAGACCATTATATTGAGTGTAATCTGTTGTACAAATATTACATGTTTTTTGTTTGACTAGGACTTCATTACCCTCCAAATTTCTTAGCATTTTTGTTTGAACCTCAATTACACCTGGTCTTTCTAGTACCCCAACTCTCATTGTCTCATTCATTATTCTCCTCTATCATTGATTCTATTAAATACTTAACTTCTTCCCTAGTTCCTGCACTTAAAATCTTATCTACATTTTTTACTTCTACAAAAATATTAGCAATATTTGATAACATTTCAACTTGTTCATTATTTGTTGCAGCTATACCTATTAATAAATATGCTCTACCAGAATCAAAGTCGACACCATCTGATACTTGAATAAAACATATTCCAGACTTTTTAATCTTATTCTCACTATCATATAGTCCATGAGGAATAGCTATTTTATTACCTATATATACCGAACACTCTTCATCACGTCTTATCATATCTTGAGCATATTCATTTATAACATTACCATTATCGATGAACAGTTGCGCACAACCTAATATTGCATCATTTTTATTTTTATAGCTTTGGTTTACCAATATTAATTCTGTATCAATTGAAACTTTCATATTATCACCTAATCCATCTTCTTAAGTTGATTTATTACATTATCGTATTCTTCATGACTTAATAAATTATCAATTATTATCATCGGTACTTCTTTGTTATATTTTTTTCTAATTGTATCCTTTACTCTTTCCTCTAAAATTTTACTAGTTATAATAAACTCCACATCAGCCGGAATATTATTAATTGCACTATGGTCAATTTCTATATTTATGTTTGCTTTGCGTAATTTAGTTTTCAAAATAGAAACTCCCATTACACTAGATCCCATTCCCGCATCACAAGCAAACGTTATTTTCTTTAAATTACTAGACATTATTTCTGTAGTAGGTAAATCTCGTTCGACAAAGTTAGAAGAATCTATACTCTTTAGAATTTCCTCAGAATTATCCTCTACACTTTTATCAGCAATAAGGAACGCACTTACTATAGCAAATGAAACTCCTGCTGCTAGTAAATATGAAGCTGCATTAATTAATACATATCCCTTGGGCGACATAGCGATTAATGATATAAAACTACCCGGAGACACCGGACCTACTGTCCCACCATTTAATGTTTGTAAAAATAGCAAAGCAGCAAAACTACCAGCTATTGGGCCTATAATTGTCCATGGCTTAATTAAAGCATAAGGAAATGCAACTTCTCCAATTCCACCTAGTCCTTGAATAATAGCAACACCAGGTGCTGATTTTTTGGCCGCACCCTTTCCAAAGAACGCAAAAGCCATTACTAGACCAAACCAGTTTCCACCATTTCCCTCAACCAAGAATAATATTGAACGCCCTTGATCGGCTACTTGTTCTATACCAATAGGGGCCATTATACCATGGTTAACTGCATTATTTAAAAACAGAACTTGGGCTGGTACTACAAATACACTTGCAAACGGCAGCATGTTATGATCAATTACAACTTGAACTCCCATTGAAATAAACCCTAAAATTCCACTAAATATTGGCTCTACAACCAGGAAACCAACAATCATTAAAATTGCACCAAAGATACCAATTGAAAAGTTATCAATCAGCATTTCTAATCCTGGTTTAACTTTACCTTCTATTGACTTATCAAATAATCTGATAAGCGCTGCAGAAAGTGGCCCCATTACCATTCCACCAATAATCATAGTTATATCTGATCCAATTACAATTCCAAGGGTCCCGATTACACCTGCCACTCCCCCACGTTTGCTATAAATATTAAACCCACCAGTATACCCAATTAGCAGTGGTATTGCATATTTAATTGTTGGGTCAATTAACTCTGCTAACTTTTCATTCGGCATCCATCCTGTTGGTATAAATAACGCTGCTAGAATACCCCATGCAATAAATAAACCAATATTTGGCATTACCATTGAACTTAAGAAAGCCCCAAACTTTTGAATCTTAACTTGATATTTATTCATCCTCTTCTCCTCTACCTTTTACTTTGATTACATCTCCTAATTTTATCTAGTATATATTGTAATTGCATAATTAATAGCGCGGTGTTCTCACATTCAAACTTATCAGAAAACTTAGTTACTAAATTATCAAAATAAATACACTTTTCTGCTGTTTGAGCCAGTTTAGAATTTACTCTGCTTATTACAATATAATCTGAAAATAACTTCATTAACTCATCGTAACGCTTTGTATCTTTACCCGTATTTGATATGTAGATAGGCATTTGTGCGATTTCACTTAAATATTGATATGCTTCGAGCTCCGTATTTTCATCAATTATCACTGATACTATCCCAATATTTTTTAGTTGTAGTTCGAAGTATTTTGCAGCTATCTCTGCTTCTGGTGTATAAACTATCAATACTAACTTCATTCTTATTACATTATTTACCAACTCATCAATATATTTATTTTCCTCAACTTCATATTTACTAGAATATATGTCATAGATCATTTTATTAATGTTCTTTTCATATTTAACCGAAGATAATGAGCGATATCCCATTTTATTTAATACTTTATAAACTAAAGATCTTGATACATAAAATCTTTTAGCAATATCTTTAATCTCATAATCATTAATATCATTATTGATAATAAAATCTTTTATTTCAGTTTCTAACTTATTCATCCTCCACCTACCTTTCAAAATAATGGTAACTATATACTAGCAATATCCTCATAATAGAGATAACACAATTTGTGAGACTTAAATTCTTGACAAATTGTATTATTGCACGTAATAAATTAACACTACTCAATCGTGACTGTACTAATTTCAGTACAGTTACATTATACACCTGTATTCAACTTAATACAGTTATTAAATCGTCAATTAATTTACGCCAGATAGTTAAAGTATACATGTTATAATGAGCATAACAAATAGGGGGGATTATGACATTTGAACAAGCAACATACGTAGTATTAGAAAATATACTAAAGACAAAAACAGGTGAGAAACTTAAATCATACAATAAGTTAGCTACAGAACACATGTGCTCTCGCTCGGTTTTTCAGAAAGCAATTACAGAGTTAGAAGAATCAGATGTATTAGTATTAGATAAGTCTAAAGGGGGAAATATACTTCTATATGTTGATTACCAAAGGGTTCTTACAAAATATTACTCGAGAATTTTGATAAGCTGTCCACCAATAATTCTTTCAAACTCACATGATGAACTTAGTTATAGGTTAATAGATGATCTTAATGATATAGATTCACTTAAT
>JBKEBJ010000071.1:0-11759 GCA_047973105.1 Coprobacillaceae bacterium
AACTTATGTTTTGCACATGGTAGTGCAAACTATTAATTACTATGTCTCTATATCTTGTTTTTTTAGATAAACAAGGTATACTAATATTAAAGAGGGTATTGACATGTGTATTTTATACACATCATTCTCTTTTAGCTAAGAGTGCCATCTTAGCTTTTTTTATAATCAAGAATTTGCACTAGGGTGGGCAAACAATAAGTTGCTCTACTCTTGTGCATCTTTTATAATAAAAGTAAAGATTTAGTATGATTTCCAAATATTATCTAATAGAAAGGAGGTTGCTCTTAATGAAAAAAGAATATTTAGCACTAATCCATTACTTAATAGATAATAATCGTGCTGTTACTAGTAAAGAATTAGCTAAAGAACTTGGTGTATCTGTTCGTTCTATTAAGAATTATGTTAATGCCTTAAATATATTAGCCAATGAGTGGATGATTGTCTCTTCTAATAGTGGGTATGTAATTCATCCACACATTGCACAGAAGTTAATGGAAGATGAAACTACTACTATTCCTCAAACTAGTGAAGAAAGAATGTTTTATATAGTCAAACAACTATTAATTGCACATGCTTCACATTTAGACTTATATGAATTATGCGACAGCCTTTATGTTAGTTATTCAACGTTAAAAGCGGATGTTACAAAAATGAACAAAGCTTTTTCTAATTTTCATGTGTCTTTTACTTGTGAAGGAGATGTATTACGACTAGTTGGTAGTGAAAAAAACAAACGTAAACTAGTAAGTTATGTAATGTATGAGGAGACTAATAATAAATTTATGACCTCGGATATTATTAAAGATATCTTTGATACTATTCCTATTGAAAAAATGACTAAGATTATCATGCAGACTTTTAAAAAATATAATTATTATATTAATGATTTTGCACAAATTAATTTATTATTACATTTCGCTATTATTATTGATCGTATTCAACAAGGAAATGAAGTAACAACAAAAACAGAACATTTCACTGTTGAAAATGAAAATGAAAGAAACTTATTAAGTGAGTTATATTCTTTATTAGAAAACGAGTTTAATATCTCCTTTAATGCTAGTGAACGATTTGAGATTTATATGTTATTTAAAACTAATGCAAATTACTCCATTCCTTCCAATCAAGAAACATTACGTAAAATAGTTGGAGATGATATGATTTCTCTGGCTGTTGATATCGTGAACAAGGTCAATGAGTATTATTATATTAATTTATATAATGAAAACTTTTTAACTCCGTTTACACTTCATCTTAAGAATTTGATTCTTAGAGCAAGTAATGGGACATATACTAAAAATCCTATGACCCAAAGTATTAAAACTTCTTGTCCAACAGTTTATGATATCGCTATATATATTTCTATTGAATTAATGGAACGATATAACATTTATATTAATGAAGATGAGGTAACATTTTTGGCTTTACATATTGGAGCTGAAATTGAACGTCAAAAATCAAATGACGAGAAAATCAAGTGTATTGTCTTGTGCCCAGAATACATGGGCCTTGGATCACAAATATACAATCAATTACTAATTGAATTTGGAAATCAAATGGATATCATTAAGACTGTATCTAGTGAAAAAGAATTATATAAGTATTCATTTGATATGTGTGTAACAACTATAAAATTAGAAACAAAAATAAAAAGGGAAGTTATTGTCATTTCTCCTTTCATTAAACAACAAGATAAAAATGAAATATATGAAGCTATGAGTAGAATTAATAATCATCGTAAAAATTGGATTTTAAAGAAAAATTTTCATCAATTCTTTTCTCCTGAATTATTTTTTGCGAATCCTAAGGAACATACGAAAAATGAGCTTATTCATACTTTATCTAAAAACATGACTACATTAAGTTATGTTGATGAATCTTTTGAAGAGAAAGTCTTTATTCGTGAGAATGCTGCTTCTACAGCTTTTGATAATATTGCTATTCCTCATGCTATGAAGATGGAAGCATTAAAAACATGTATTAGTGTTTGTATTTCAAAAAAGGGAATTGTTTGGGGAAAGCAAACTGTTAATGTTGTTCTATTAGTTGCAATAAATCGTGCTGATAAACAAATATTTCATGATTTATACGAAGCCCTAGTAGAACTGTTTAGTGAACCTAAAATCTTTACCTTAATGAAAGAATGTAGAACCTTTTCAGATTTTGAGAATGTTATCTTCGAAAACATCAGTACAAATAATAAAAATATATCTTGTAAGTAAGACTACCCGCCAGTTCGTCTTGCCTTAAAATAGCAAAGGGATGAAACAGATATTCTGTCTCATCCCTTTAAACTTATATATTTTTTACCATTTTAATATGTGGGCAATGTTCATCAAGATACTCTTCACCTTCAGCTTGATATCCAAGCGATTCGTAAAATCCTTGTACTCTAGTTTGGGCAGATAACTCAATTTTTCTACCACCTAATTGTTTAATCTTTCCTTCTATAGCAAATACTACACGTTTCCCTAAATGATGTTTGCGCATAGATTGGATAACTGCGACACGTCCTATAATATAAGAACCTTCTTTTTTATAAGTTCTAGCTGTTGCAACAGGAATATTGTCTTCTGTGTATATTACTGCATGATACGAAACATCATCATATTGGTCAAATTCATCTTCAAAACCTTGTTCTTTTATAAATACTTCTTCTCTTATTCGTTTAGCATCATCGTTTAATCCTAATGTATACTTAGTATTAAAAGTGTTATTGGTCATAAGCAACTAAGTCCTCAAAAGTTTGTCGACGAATAACTAAACGATGTTTTCCTTGATATGTGAATACTACTGCTGGTTTTGGTAATTGATTATAATTGGAAGACATTGAATAATGATAAGCGCCTGTTGAGAACATTGCTAAGATATCTCCAGATTTTGGATCCGCCATCATAATATCACTTCTTAAGATATCTCCTGATTCACAGTTTTTACCTGCTATGGTTACTAGTGTTTCCATTCTCTCTTCTGCTTTATTAGCAATAATTGCATCATATTTAGCACCATATAAACTAGCACGGATATTATCTGTCATACCACCATCAACACTAATATATTTACGAACATTAGGAATGTTTTTGTAAGAACCTACAGTGTATAATGTGATTCCTGCATTCCCAACAACATATCTTCCTGGTTCAATTAATATCATTGGTCTAGGTAATTTTCTTGCCTCAAAAGCCATATTTATGCTGCTCATTATAGTATTAACTACTTTATCAAAAGCTAGTGGCTCATTCTCTTCAGTGTAGGCAATACCATAACCACCACCAGTATTTAATTTTTTAATTACAACACCATAAGTATCATAAATAGCATTTGCGATATCAATCATCTTATCTGTTGCATCAATATAAAACTGTATATTTTCGATTTGTGAACCTAAATGACAATGAATTCCTTCAAATTCAATATGACTGGCATCTAATATTTGTTTCACTGCTTGTAAGTACGTATTATCATGGCTACTGAAGCCAAATTTAGTATCTTTAGCTCCTGTTTGAATAAATTCATTAGCACCGGCTTGAATTCCTGGTGTAACACGAATCATTGCATTAATTATATGATTATGTTTTTTAGCTATCTCTTGTACTAATTCAATTTCATAGAAATTATCAATAATGAAATTTGTTACATTATTTTCTATTGCATATTCTATTTCCGAAGGAAGTTTATTATTTCCGTGGAAATAAATTTTATCTGGATTAAAACCAGCTCTTAACGCCACTGATATTTCTCCTGCTGATACGCAGTCAATACCAATCCCATATTCATTCGCAATGCGATATATTTCTAAACAACTAAATGATTTAGATGCAAATAAAGGTAATGTATTTTCATATACATCCATCATTTGTTCTTTAAGTTCTTGAAACTTTGAACGAATATGTCCTTCTGACATAACATATAGTGGTGTTCCATATGTTTTCGCTAATGTTACTGCACTTACATCATCAATATATAATTTATTATCTCTAATTGTTGCATACTCTGTTTGTAAAACCATATTCTACCCCCTAAATATAGTCTTTATAATGAATACAATCCAGCATCTTTTTCCTTTAATAATCTGGCCGCATTGATTGCACCTTGTACAAACACCTCTTTTGATAATGCTGTATGTTTTAATTCAATAACTTCGTCATTTCCTGCAAAATAAATAGTATGTTCTCCAAATATTGTTCCACCACGAATAGCTTGTAATCCAACCTCGTTTCGTTTTCTTTTTTCTGATAATTGACTACGATCTGTAATGGCTTCTACTTCTGGTATTTCTTCATTAATTACTTCATATAATAATTTAGCTGTTCCACTTGGTGCATCTATCTTTTGATTATGGTGTTTTTCTAAAATTTCGATATCAAAATCATTTTCATACATATCACTTACAATTTCACGTAAGATTTTTGTTATAATCTGTACCCCTAAAGATGTATTATAAGATTGAAAAATCGCTATCTGTTTAGAAGCTTCTTCTATTTGTTTTATTTGTTCAGATGTGTATCCTGTTGTCGCAAATACTACTTTTGTTTTATTCTTCAATGCATAATCTAAAATATCATTTAGATTATTTGGGTGAGAAAAATCAATAACAATATCTACTTTTTCTTTTACATCTTGTAATGACTGATACATTGGTTCTGGCGCTTTTTCATCAAAAACATAAGATACAACACCTTTTAGAATCATATCTTTTTGTTTGCGAACTTGCGTTGCAACTTTTTTTCCCATCAAACCATACCCATATACTATTATATTCATCTTAACACTCCAACTTCTCAAGTTTTTTCATTGCTTCATATAAAGCTGTTTTTTTATCCTCTGTTGTTGGAATTAATGGTAAACGTAATGTTTCATCACAAATCCCTTGTTTCATTAATGTTGCTTTTATATTTATAGGACTAACATCTGTAAATAGCTGATCATTAATATCATCTAATGCATACGCTAATTCTTGTGCTTGCTTTAAATCCCCTTGTAACATATCTCTACATAACTGTTCCGTTTCTTTTGGGTATGCATTTGATAGTACAGAAATAACTCCTTTAGCACCTGCTGCCATCATTGGCACAATAATATCATCATTTCCTGAATACACACAGAAATCTTCAATATCTTTAGTCTTCGTAATCACTTCCATTGTATAACTAAGATCTGCAGTTGCATCTTTTAAACCAACAATATTTTTGTGTTTCGCTAATTCGACAATAATATCTACACTCATTTTCATTCCTGTACGACTTGGCACATCATATAAAATAATTGGTGTATTAACATTATCAGCAATCATTTGAAAATGTTTTAATAGTCCTTGTTGTGATGTTTTATTATAATATGGTGTCACAACTAGTAATCCATCAACCCCTATTTCTTCTACTGCTTTGCCTTGTTCAAGTGCATACATAGTATTATTAGAACCTGTACCAGCTATAACTTTACATTTTCCATTCGCTACTTCTTTCGCTACTTTTATTAGATTATGTTCCTCTTCTATAGTTAATGTTGAAGCTTCTCCAGTTGTTCCATTAACTACTATTGCTGGAACACCACCATCAATACATCTTTGTACTAATACTCTAAATTGATCATAATTAATGGAAAAGTCTTCATTCATTGGTGCTACTAGTGCAGGTGCACTACCTTCAAATAATGTCATTTTGAATCCTCCTTATATTTTCCAAGCGTTTTTAATCGCTGTCATTGCTTGTTCTCTTTTATCTTTATCAATTAGATAGGAAATACTTGTTGATGAAGTAGTAATTTGATAGAAAGGAATATTTTCTTTACCAAATATTTCAAACATTTTTGTCGCTACTCCGACTGTATCCTCCATAGCTTTTCCATGAACATATATTTTAGATACCTTTTTATTTTGATAAATCTCTATTTGTGGAAATTCTTTTTTGATAATTTCATTCGCTTTTGATAACTTTGTTTGATCTGTAACATCACATGTATAGGCTAGCTGCATCTCATTTTCTAGTATCACCTGTGAAATCATATCAATATTAATCTCTTGTTCACTAATAATTTCAAATATTCTAGCTATAAATATTGGTGTTTTCATTACATTCTTCATTTTAACCTGAATAATATCATCTACATAATTAACACTAGTTATTACTTTTTCCATTTTCATTTCCTCCTATCTTTATAAAATAAAAGTTGCAATGATATCATTGCAACAAAAGAAACTCTTCGACAATGATAGCACTCCATTACACCCTATATGTAATGACAATGTTATAGATATTATCTACAACACCAGAATAAACATATATGCAAATATGTATATCCTTCGGCAAGTGTTCCTCTTTCTTTTATCTATTTGCATCTTACAATAAAAGATTCTTAACTACCTGCGCCTCTATCTAACTTATGTTCAATATAGCATAACATGCTTAATATTACAATAGTTAATTTATATAATACATTTAGTTTTTTTGTAAAAAAGACAAGAATAAACCCTTATTTTCTAAAATAAGGGTTTATTCTTAATCATTCCATAAGAAGAAATATCCGAAGCTATCTCCATAATTATATTCTTTATTATATCCTTCTGCTAGATATAATTTTACATATAAGTTATATTGTTCAACATTAACTCCTGAAATTTCTTTTGTGATTACCATATGATCTTCTGTTAGAGTGATTTCTTCTGAGAAAAGTACTTCAAAATCTTCATCTTCAATAGTTAATACAAATGTATCTCCTACTTTTCCACCAACTTCAATATCAAACTTAACCGTATCTGTTAACTTAAGTGAACCATAATCATCCACTTCTGTTCCTTCACCGTTAGTTACATTGTAATCTAAGAATTCAAATGGTGTATCAATATATTTACTATTTTTATATGAATCTAATAATCTTCCTTTACCAAGTTTTGTATTTTCTGGTTTACATTTTTCTTGGTCAACTTCATACGTATCATAATCATATTCATAGTCATCATAACTATAATCATAAGAATCTAATACGCCCCATTCATTTTTGCTTGCAAGTTCTTCAATTAACCATTCTCCATCATCTTCTTCTAATGTGAATGTAATTGTGAAACTTGTTGTTCCTAAATCCTCAAATGCTTTAAGCACTTCTGCAAAATAATCAGCAGCATGTTCATCATAGATATCCGCTACTAATTCTTCATAATCACTATAAGTGATATCATCATTGTCATAATCATCTGCAGCATCTTCTAAATCATCATATAAATCTGATAATTTTTTACTATCTTCAATTAATGTTCCATCGTTATAAAAATCTTCAAGCTTAATACGTTTCCCTTTTACTTTAACTGTTGTTTCGTCTTCGTCTGCTTCTAAATCTTTGATTTCATAACTTTCTATTACCATCTTGTATACTTCTTGGACAAAAGTTTTTCTTTCTTTATTCCAAGTCTTACCATAGTCTTCTTCGAAGGCTACATCGATAGCTTCCATGAAGTCTTCAATTCCTACTTCATCATCCGCTCTTTTAGCGAACATTTTTGTTAATTTTTTTGTTTCCCCATTCGCAATATGGTCGAAGAATGTAGTAATCACTTCTTCTTGCGCTTTCGTTCCGCTACCTCCACAACCTACAATAGTAACTAATAATAGGCATACTGAAAGTATTTTTGTAATTCTTTTCATATCTGTTTTCTCTCTATTTCCCTTTATATGATTCTATTTTATCATGAAATTTAATATTTTGAAATATTGTTTTAAGATAAAATGACAAATAACGGGAAATTCATAATAGAAGACCTTTATAAATAGAAATTTTCTGCTATTTATAAAGGTCCTTCTCTATATATTATGCATTCCAAATATAAAGATACCCAAATTCGTCTCCCCAATGATATTCTGAATTATAGTCTTCAGCTACATATAGATTAACATCTATTGTCGATGACTCTATATTGAAACCTTCTATTTCTTTTGTAATTATCATTTGTTTATCTGTCAATTTGATCGTTTCTTCTACTAAAATATTTGTATCACTATCTTTAATTAATACGACAAGTTCATCTCCTACATTTCCTGCTACTTCTAATTCTATTTTTAATTTACCACTCGCAAATGAAATATCATTATAATCATCAATTTCTTTACCTTCACCATCTGTAACGTTATAATCAATAAACTCTAATGATGTACTTATATATTTATTATTTTTACTAGAATCAACTAATCTTCCTTTTCCTAGTTTAGTATTCTCTGCCTTTACTTTGTTTGGGTCTACTGTATAACCTGTATCATCGTAATCATCTTCGTCATCTTCATCATCATAATCTGAATAATCATCACTAATTGTTGAACCAAAACTATCACTTAATGATGTTTTAGTAGAGGCCTCTTCTATTTTCCATGTATCTTTACTTTCTACTAATGTAAATGTAATTGAGAATTTTTTTTGTTTTTAAATCACCCAAGGCTTCTTTCCATTCATTAAACATATTTTCTGCTTCTTCATCAAAATAGTCTAAAACTGCTTCAACATATTCATCTGAATCTAATTTTCCATCGTAGTAATCATCTTCTATTTCATTTAATTCTTTTGTACTATCTAATTCATCTGGATCAAAGTCTTCTACTTGTACATATTTTCCGGAAACTTCAACTGTTGTTTCATCATCATCTACTTCTACTTCATCGATTTTATATTCTGAAATAATTACTTTACATACTTCATCAATAAAACTTGCATATTCTTTTTCAAATGATTTTCCAAACTCATATTCATCTAATCCTTCTTTCGCTGTATCTACGGATTCAAGGAACTCTAAAGCTTCAAATTCATCTTCTATATCTTTACTTAATAATTTCTTTAATTTTTTTGCATCTCCATCTTTAATGTATTCGAAATAATTATCAATTACCTCTCTTTGTACTTTATCACTGCTCCCACTACCACAACCAACTATTGAAAAGGTTAATATGAAGGTAGCTAATACTTTTATTAATTTTTTCATTTTTACTCTCCTTTTTTGTGTTTTTTCAATAGTAATACTCTATATACTATGAATAAGTTTCAAAAAAGAATAATTTTTTTAGTTTTTTTATTTTATGGTATAATAAAACAAAAAAAAGGAAATATATATGAGAATCGGAATTATTGGCTCTGGCTTTATTGTTCATACCTTTATTAATGCCGCCAAACAACATAAAGATATTGTATTACAAGCAGTTTATTCACGTAGTGAAGAAAAGGCTCAGGAGCTTTCAAAGAAGTATGATATCCCTATGACTTATACAGATTTAAACTTATTATTAGAAGATCCAACTATTGATTTTATTTATGTTGCTTCACCAAACTCTTTACATTATCAACAATCATTATTAGCTTTAAAGGCTAATAAACATGTTATTTGTGAGAAACCTTTTTCTACAACACCTGAAGAATTACAAGAACTTATATCTTTAGCCAAAGAAAAACAGTTATTTTTATTTGAGGCAATTACAACAATACATTTACCTAATTATCAAAAAGTTCACGAATTATTGCCTTCTTTAGGTAATATTAAATTAATTCAATGTAATTTTTCACAATACTCTTCTCGTTATGATGCATTCTTAAAAGGAGAAAATCCTAATGTTTTTAATCCTGCATTCTCTGGTGGTGTCTTAATGGATTTAAATATCTATAATCTTCATTTTGTATTAGGTTTGTTTGGACAACCTAATACATCTCAATATTATGTAAATAAAGCAGATAATGGTATTGATACTTCGGGTATTGCGATACTTCAATATCCTACATTTATTGCTAGTTGTGTTGCTGCTAAAGATAGTGCCTCTAGTAATATTCTACAAATTCAAGGGGATAAAGGATATATAATTGTCAGTAGTTCTAGTATATGTCAACAAGTAGAATATCATTTATTAGATGGAAGAACTGAAACATATAATCTACAAAAAAGAGATAACCATTTATATTATGAATTAGATGCCTTTGTTCGTATGTATCAACAACAAGATTTAAACTCTTGTTATCAATTATTAAATCATAGTTCCCTAGTTCTACAAACAGCTACAACTTTACGCCATAGTGCGGGAATTTACTTTCCTATAGAGAAGTAGTTAAGCATATCGGTTTTTATTTCTTATTATTTGCTGTAGACTATTAATGAGGTGATAGAAATGACAAAATTAATTTGGTATCCTAAATGTAGTACTTGTCAAAAAGCAGAAAAGTATTTAACTTCTTTAGGTATTGAACATACAACCCGTCATATTGTAGAAGAACGATTGAATGAAGGGGAATTAAAACAATTATATATAAAGAGTGGTTTACCACTAAAACGTTTCTTTAATACATCAGGTTTAAAATATCGAGAATTAGGTTTAAAAGATAAACTTCCAACAATGAGTGAAGATGAACAACTATCTATTCTAGCTAGTGACGGCATGTTGGTTAAGCGACCTATTTTAGAAACTGAGAATACTGTTTTAGTTGGATTTAAAACTAATGAATATGATTCTTTATAAGCAAATCTAAGTTATTTAGATTTGCTTTTATTTTGCCTGTATAAATGATAAAATATAAAGGAGGTGAGAGTATGATACTACAACAAATTAAAAAGATTAAAAACTTAACATTTCAAGAACAAGAAATTGCAGATTATATTCTCATAAATCCTGAATGTATTTTAGAAAACAACGCCAAAGAATTAGCGAAATTAACTTTTACTAGTTCTTCTACTGTTGTTCGTTTTTGTAAAAAATTAGGTTATGAAGGATATCCTAATTTCCAATTACAATACACTAAAGAACATGTTAGTAATATACAATATAAAAATCATCTTGTTACTAAAGATATGTTAGTAAAAGATGTTATTGATGTTGTTGATAATTTATATCATTATATTGTCGAAGAAACTAAACAAATGTTATCTAAAGAAACATTAGTTAGAATCGTCAATTATATGTTACAAGCAAAAAAAATTGACTTTTATGCTAGTGATATCAATTATTCTCGTATTCAATCAATGTGCTTAAAGTTAAATACCATTAATATTCAAGCCCAAGCATACAATGCTTTAAATCAAAGTTATCTTCGTAGTGTAAACCCTAAAGAATGTCTGAGTTTTGTTGTTAGTCATAGTGGAAAAAATCAATCAATGATTGATATTGCTTATGCTTTACGTAAACACAATGTTACTACCATTGCATTAACTAGCAACATTGAACCAGCCTTAGAATTAGTTTGTAATGAAAGTTTATATATGTTTTCTACAGATGATGAATTACATGCCATTCAATATGGATTATCATTAGAATACATACTAGATGTTTTATATTCCTGCTTAATTGTCAAAAAAGGAATTGTACTATAAGAAATAAACCAAAGGTAACAATTTGTCAGAAAAATGTTACTTTTTTCTTTTTAATTCATTGCACTTGACGAATGATATCGTTCGTTGTATAGTTATAGCGAAAAGTCAATAGAGGTAGCGATGCATCAGAGTATTATCAGGAGTCGGCAGACAGTGAATGATAAAAAAGGTAATCATCGCCGAAAGAATAATACTGGCAGGCATTATTCTTGGGGTTTTAGGGAAGACCTACTGCTCTCCTTCGAAAGAAGGGCGCTATTATCAATAATACTTCATAAAAGTCGTGTTGCTAATAGCACGACTTTATTTTATACAAAAAATAAGAGCTAACTATATAAAAATCAAGTGTTTTGATGAAAAATTTTGAAAATATAAAGTATTTGATTATGTTAGCTTAAAATCCATGAGATCTTTGAAAGTGTGAATATTTTTGTAT
>JBKEBJ010000082.1:0-1980 GCA_047973105.1 Coprobacillaceae bacterium
TGATAAAATTTCCGTATTTAAAAGAAATGTGAAAACAAAAAATTACGATGAAATCACACCAGCTGTTTTTCATGAAAAGTATCAATTAAACCCTGATCAAATGATTGACTTTCTAGGTTTAATGGGGGATACATCAGATAATATTCCGGGTATTCCAGGGGTTGGAGAAAAAACAGCGTTAAAACTATTACATGAATATGGTAGTGTCGAAGGAATTTTAGAAAATAAAGATGCGATTAAAGGTAAATTAGGAGAAAAAGTTCGAGATAATAGTGATTTGGCGATTCTTTCCAAAGAAGTCGCGACAATTATGCAAGATGTTCCAATCGATATTGATATCGAAGACTTAGTTAATACAAAACATGATTATGATACATTAGCGGATTTCTATCGTAAGTATGATATGCAATCATTATTGAAAAGAATGGCTGTAAAAGAAGATAATGTAACAGTTAAAGCCCAAGAAACAAAAGTGGATATTGTAAATACAATGCCTACCATCACAAAAACTAGTGCAGTAGTTGTTGGCGTATATGAACAAAACTATCATAAATCGCCAATTTTGGGATACGCAGTTTATAATGATGAACAATCCTTATTTATTAGTTTTGAAGATGCATTAAAAGATGAAGAATTTAAGAAATACTTACAAGATAAAACAAAAGAAAAGTTAGGCTATGATATTAAAAAAAGTAGTATCGCAAGTACATGGAATAGTGTACCTATTAATGGCTATATTTTTGATTTACAATTAGCCTCTTACATATTAAATCCTTCTTTAAAAGATGAAGTACGTAATGTTAGTGAATTTTATCAATATGAAGATGTTCTATATGATGAAGAAGTTTATGGTAAAGGTGCCAAAAAAGCAATACCAGAAGTAGATAAGGTAGCGAATCATTTAATTAAACAAGCTAAAGCTATTTATGCGTTAAAAGAACAAGCAGTTAAAAAATTAAAAGAAGATAATCAATTAGCGTTATATGAAGAGGTAGAACTACCAGTAGCTCATATTTTAAGTGAAATGGAGTTTCAAGGCGCAAAACTAGATGTACCTTATCTAAAGAATATGCAACAAGAATTCAATGATAAAATAACAGTATTAGAAAAAGAAATTATAACGTTAGCTGGACGCCCATTTAATGTTGGTTCACCAAAACAATTAGGTGAAATATTATTTGAAGATTTAGAATTACCACATGGTAAAAAGACAAAAACAGGATACTCAACATCAGTTGATGTATTACAAAAATTACGTTTAGTACATCCAATTATTGATTTAATATTGGAATATCGTTCTTTAACTAAATTATATTCTACCTATATTGTTGGGCTACAAGAACAAGTATTCTTAGATGGTAAAATTCATACGATTTATAATCAGGCATTAACGAAGACAGGAAGACTATCTTCGATTGATCCTAACTTACAAAATATTCCTGTGAAAACAGAAGAAGGAAAATTGATCAGAAAAGCCTTTATTCCCGAGTATGATTATTTAGTATCTTTTGACTATTCACAAATCGAATTACGTGTATTAGCACATTTAGCTGGTGCTAAATCACTAATTGAGGCATTTAATCGTGATGAAGATATCCATCGCCATACAGCCAGTGAAGTATTTGGTGTATCGGAAGATGATGTAGATAGTACAATGCGTCGAAATGCGAAAGCAGTAAACTTTGGAATTATATATGGGATGTCTGATTTTGGATTATCTGAACAAATTGGAGTTAGTGTTGCTGAAGCTCGTAGTTATATCCAAAAATACTTCCAACAATTCCCAGAAATTAAGACATACATGGATAAAACAATTGAGTTTTGTAAAGAAAACGAATATGTTGCGACATTATTGAATCGTAAATGTTTTATTCCTGAAATTAATAGTTCAAACTATATGAGACAAGAAGGTGCTAAACGTTTATCTATGAACTCACAGATTCAAGGTTCTGCCGCAGATATTTTAAAATTAGAGATGAT
>JBKEBJ010000127.1:0-3717 GCA_047973105.1 Coprobacillaceae bacterium
TAGTCCAATTTGAGAAAGTCCATATTTAGTATAGATTTAAACCGCTGTGTGCTGAACGGCTTGCCCGGTGGTGTGAGAGGTCGGAGATAACTAAGCTAGTTATTTCCTCCTACTCGATTAATGTCTTATTTTAAGATATTTAAAAGCTTTATTGAGCAATTAAAATAGATAACGTATAATAGTTACATATTATTTTTGAATATTGTTATAAAGGAGAAACTGTAATGGAAGATTATACAAGTAAAAATGAATATATTCGCCGTATTAATAAAGTACAAGATTATATAGATAAACATATTTCCAATTCTTTTACACTTGAAGAATTATCAGAAGTAGCGGGTTTTTCTAAATATCATTTTCATCGTATTTTTAAGGCAATAACGCATGAATCTTTATTACAGTATGTGAATCGTTCTAAATTAGAAAGAGCTACACATCTTTTGAGTCATCGTCCAGATATGAGTATTACTAATATTGCTTACTATCTAGGATTCACAGATTCAGCTATTTTCTCAAGAAGTTTTAAACATTTGTTTAAAGTAAGTCCAAATATGTATAGAAAAAATTATAGCAAGAATTGCAAAGACCAATATAATATTTCTAGATACAATAAAGATGTATCAGATAAAAAATATAAAGATTCAAAACAAAGTATTGAGGGAAATATTGAAATTATAAATATTAAAAAAATGAAAGTATCGTATTTACGTCATACTGGTGATTATAGTAAATTAGCTATCGAGTTTCCTAAACTTTTGGAAAAATTATTTATAAGTGCAGATGAACAAAACTTGTTAGAAGAAAATAAGACAAGAATCTTATCTATTTACCATGATCATCCAGAATTTACGAATCCTAATAATTATAAGACAAGCTTATGTATTACCATTCCTGATAATCGAAATGTGGATGTGGATGGTAAACTTAGTACTATGGAAATAGCAGAAGGCACATATATGGTTGGGCACTTTTATATTCCTCAACATCTTTATAGTGTGATTTGGGATTATATCTATGAAGAGTGGTTAACAAATAGTGGATATGTTCCAAGTGATGGAGCTCCATTTGAAATGTACATGAATGACTATCGAATGGATAAAAATAATATGCATATGGTTGATATCTATCTACCAGTGCAACCATTATCAATTACTTCTAAATAATACCTCTATATCTGATACAAGATATCATTAAAAGAAGGAGTGATTAAATGAAAGAAATAAAGGTTAAAGGAGCCTGTTTACACAATTTAAAGGATATAGATATCCATATTCCTAAAAACAAATTTATCGTCGCTACTGGAGTAAGTGGCTCAGGAAAATCAAGTTTAGTTTTTGATATTATATTTGAAGAGGGACGTAAACAATACTTACAATCATTAGGAATGCTTTCCACATTAGACGATACTTACAAATTTGAAAGTATTGAAGGAATTGGACCAACAATTGCAGTTCATCAAAATACGATTCGTCAAAGTAATCCTCGTTCTACAGTTGGTACAAGAAGTGGAATTCTTCATATGTTAACTTTATTATATTCTAGTGAAGGTGAAAATATAGATGGAGATGAACATCATAGCCCTAGTTTTTTCTCTTATAATTCTGCAGATGGAATGTGTATGGAGTGTTCAGGACGAGGGATCAACTATGAAATTAATATGGAGGTATTACTATCTAATAATCAAATTACTTTAGAAGAAGTATTTATAAAATCAAGGGTTACACCTGGGTATATGAACGTTTTAAAAAGACGTTTTGAGGAGTATTTCTATACACCTTTTTTATCATTACCAGAAGATATAAAAAATGAGGCAATTTATGGACGATATGAAAACGGAAAAAGTAGTTATTCATTGATGAAAGCCTTTGAAAATCGTCATCGTAAAGGGGAGGACTTACAAGGAGTATATGGAACACAGATATGTCCTAGATGTCATGGATATCGCATTGGTGAAGAAGGAAGAAATGTGTATATTAATAATAAACATATTGGCCAGTTATGTACAATGAATATTTCCGATTTATACACGTTTCTTGATAATACAATAAAGAATCAAATATATACTCAATTTGGAGTGAATTTAGTACAAGATATTCTAGTTAAATTAGAACATTTAATAAATGCGAAATTAGGGTATTTAACATTATACCGTGAGATGTCAACACTAAGTGGAGGCGAACTACAAAGAATATTTTTAAATTCACATTTAGATAATAAAATGGATTCTTTGATTTATGTTTTGGATGAACCTACAGCAGGTTTGCATGCGTCTGAAAAAGAGGATATTATTACATCTATTCAACAATTAAAAGAAATTGGTAATACGGTCATCGTTGTAGAACATGATAAAAGTACTATTCAAAAAGCAGAACATATTATTGATATAGGACCAAAGGCTGGAAATCTTGGAGGTAACATTGTCTATGAAGGAAATCTTGATGGATTATTACAAGCTAATTCAATAACTGGTAGTTATTTATCAAATCGAGAAATAATGCCAATAAGAAAACAAAGCGTAAGCATCCAAGAAGATAAGGTATTAGTTATAGAACATGTGAAAACTAATAACCTTAAAGATATAACAGTAACGCTACCTCTTCATAGGATTGTAGGTATAGCAGGAAAATCAGGTAGTGGAAAAAGTTCTTTAATTTCCGATACATTATTACCTTTACTTCGTTCTCATTTTAAGTATTCTTATAAAGAAGATATAGTAGAGAATTTCAATGAAGAAAAATATGTAGAAACTATTGTTGAGGGAATAAAAGGAGTAGAAAATATTTCTGGGTATGCAGAAATATCACAAGCACCAATTGGTCGAAATAGTAATTCTAATCCAGCTTCTTATATTGGAATTTGGGATAAAATTCGTACTTTATATGCAAAACAACCAGAAGCAATAAATAAAGGATTTATAGATGGACATTTCTCATTTAACTCTAAAGGTGGTTGTAAAGAATGTGGAGGAAGTGGGTATGAAAAAATATGGTTAGGAAAACAATTAAGTATAAATAAAACATGTACAAAATGTAATGGTAAAAGATTCAATCAAGACGCACTGTCCATTACGTATAAAGAAAAAACAATATCCGATGTATTAGAGATGAGTATTGATGAAGCTGTTGATTTCTTTAGTGATATACCAAGTATCTTGAATATTCTAAAGATATTACAACAAATTGGAATGGGTTATATAAAATTAGGACAACCAACACCAACATTAAGTGGTGGAGAGTCCCAAAGAATTAAACTAGCTAAAGAAATAGGTAAGAAACGAAAAGGAAATATTCTATATATATTAGATGAACCAACGACAGGATTAAGTCAATATGATATCGCTAAATTAATTACCTTGTTAGATCAACTAGTGGAAAAAGGAAATTCAGTTATTGTGATAGAACATGATATTGATGTACTAAAGATATGTGATCATCTTATAGAACTTGGTCCAGTAGGTGGAACACAGGGTGGGTATGTGATTGCTAAGGGAACACCACAAGATATTAAGAATAATCCAATTTCTATTACAGGGAGGTATTTATAATGAGTCAACAATCATTTATATCTTTTAATATAGTAGAGCCAAAAGATGTAGGAATGAAAAAAGAATTATTATTAGAGATGGAAAGAATAATACCATCCTTATATAAGAATCTTAATGGAATTATTGTGATGCGTTCTAATAAATTAATATTAGAGAAGTATTATAATGGATAC
>JBKEBJ010000154.1:0-1709 GCA_047973105.1 Coprobacillaceae bacterium
ACAGTTAAATTCTCTGAGTTAGTTGCTTCTTCTTTAATCGGTGGTAGAACTACTACATTTACTGTAAATGAAGGTGTTCAAATTATTGGTTTTGAAATTACAAACTATGATGATATGGCTGTAAAACCAATTGATTCAGGTGCAGTTCAATATTTCACAGATGCTTATAATTATGAAGTTAAAGAAAATACAAGTGGTTCTGCTGCTGTAGTTTCATACGACTCTAAAAATGGTGATTATGAAATCGATGGTAACGTATTAAAAATTGATAATTTACAAGGTGCTGGTGGAATTGATAAAGGTTCATTCAATGTTACTTTATACTTAGCTGCTGATGCTAACTTTGCTGGTGATGTTGAAGTTGTTGCAAGTGGTGATGCTTTAGGTGGTGTTGAACTTGATCCAGTTAAAGTTGCTACATTTGCAAAAGCATTTGATGTTACTTCTACTGTAAACAATGTTAAAGCTGGTGTTCAAGCTACTGATGTTGCTGATATCGTAATTAAAGAGACTGAAAATTGTTACTTTAAAGATGGTGAAGTTGTAACTATTGCTATTGATACTGATAACACTGCTACATTAGTTAATGCTATCGTATTCAAAAATGCTGATGTTGCTGTAACTTCTGGTGATATTGGAATTAAAAATATCGAAGTAGTTGAAAATAGTGGTGTAATTACATTTGAAATCGACGGTGAGTCTACAGACTTCTCTGAAATTACAATTTCTAATGCAGAAATCTCAACTGCTTATGGTTTACCTGAAACTACTAAAGCTCCATTTAACGTAGTTGTAAACACTGATTCAGATTATAACGCAACAAGCGATGATAAAAATCCTAATACTTCAATCAAGTATGGTTCAATCGCTACTCCATACATCAACATTACTGGAGATAACCAAAATGCATTAAACGGTGCTACTGTATCTGTTACTAAAGATTCTTCAACTTACACTGTAAATGGTGAAGAAAAAACTATGGACGTTGCTCCATTCATCGATGCTACTACTAGCTCAATGATGGTTCCTATAAGATTTATCGCTGAAGGTGTTGGTCTTACTGAAGAAAGTGGTAAATTAGTATGGTCTGCTACTAACAAAACTGTAATCTTAAGAGTTACTGATTCAACTATCGTTGAGTTCCCAGTAGGAGCTAACTTCTACAGACTTAACGGAGCTACAATCTATAACGATAACAACGCTGTTACTCAAATTCAAGATGGTAGAACTTTCGTACCATTTAGATCAGTAGGTACTGCTTTAGGACTTCCAGTTTCTTGGGACGGAACTACTATGACTGCAACTTATAACTAATATTAATTAGTTAGAGTTACATCTAATAATCATAAATACCCTAAGCTTAGGCTTAGGGTATTTTTTTGTATAATTTATTATTAAAAAAGAAACAATAGAGGTATGGGGCAACGTTGCCGTATGGTAATATTATAAAGCTGTGATTTTAATGTCACTAAATAAAATATTAGGAGAAATATGATATACTCTATTCTGTATTTTTTAATGTATGCAAGCTCTTTTATAGGTATGCAATATATAAATATATACTATAAAGATTTAAACTATAATAATAATGAAATATCAATAATAATTATAGTATCAACAATGATAACAATATTAAGTAGTACATTTTGGGGGTATAAATTTGACAGGACAACTAAGAAAGGTATATTGATATATATATTATTATTTGG
>JBKEBJ010000222.1:0-2599 GCA_047973105.1 Coprobacillaceae bacterium
ACATATAATAATATATTAACTCATTAGTATTATTACTTAGTGATTATGGGTTGGTATTGATTCAATTATAGCGATAATTGATAAGGGGATAACTATGTCTTGGAAATTGTATAATAGTAAACTTTTCTAATAATTTAAAACCTTATGGTGTACAGGTAACCGTATAATATGATGAATAAGATTTTAAAAGACTTTACAGCAGACTTTTCATGTGATTTAACTCATACATCATTGGATATACATATGATACCAACAGACTTTGATTCTGCATATTTCTATCCTAATTTTGATGGTATTTCTATTACTGATTGTGGAAACATAGAAAACTATCCATTATTATCTGAATACCTTTCAACAACTGCTATGGAAGAATTAGAAAGTATTGGAGCAGAAGCCCAAGAATTATATAATGAGCACATTGTAGGCATTGAAGAGAATGATGACGAGATGGATGTTGAAATCATTATTGAAGATTACAATGATAGAATTAGAGATTTATCTGACGAATGCTTAGAAATTATTCTTAGTGAGTTAGAAGCTCAAAAAGAGAAATTAGAAGATTGGTTCTTTGTTAGTTAAATAAAGGATGTGCTAATCTGCTGATAGGTGATAAACTTTACTATCTATAACACTAATCGCTGATATTTTCAATCAGCAAATCAATTAAAACTTATGAATCTCATTAAGTGCACTAAATGGTGTATAGGGGGCTTATTGTCTAAATTGAAATTATAAAAAGATAATTAACGGTTGTATTTCAACCATAGTATTGATAGAGAGAAGACTCTCGCTAAAAATAAAATATGTATAAATATAGGAATTACAGAATTGACAGAAAGTTAAAAAAAATTGTAGTCGAAAACTTAACCAATGAAGAGTTTGAAAAATGGGCTAAAAGTCGGGGAACATATGAAAAAGATGTGTGGTACTTTGAGATTAGTCACTTAACCGAAATAGACGACATTTTAGAACATTGTTTTGACAGTAGTGAGTTAAGCTTAAATATAGCAGAGTTAGAAGAAGATAATGATAACTATTATGATTTTGATTAACAATAATTTAAATAAATAATTTATGAACAAAATATTATTGGATGGCAGGCAATTGTCAGAAGAAGAGTTTAAAAAGATGATTAATAAATACAGGGTATATACAGATATAAACCTTGTAATGGCAAGTGATAAAATTAGTACTACGTTACTATTTTTATTACAACATCTGACCAATTTAGACAACTTATGTGTTTCTCAATCTTTCTTAGCGAAACATTTGGGATGTAATGAAAGAACTATTAGACGTAAGTTAGATAAGCTTAAAGAGCTTGGCATAGTTACATGGAAAAGTGGTGCTAAAAACCACAAAATGAATGATTACAGTATTAATCAAGAAAAATATGATGTTCTAATTGCAACTGTAAACACACTATCCTTTGAAGATAGACTGAAGTTTATTAACGAACTATTTGAAGGGAAAGTTCCTAAGAAAAAAGATAGTAAAACTGATGAAATGGATACCTCAATAAAGGACGAACAACCAATAATAGTTAAGACTAACTATTCTATGCTATCTGAGGAAAAAAGAGATAGTATTGACTATTCTGTGCTTGAATGTGCCATACAATGTATGAATATAACGAACAGTGGAGAAAACCCTGATACAATTCAGACATTCAATAGGGCATGGGTAGAGGGGATTACCTTATGTGATAATTTTGAAGAACAAGTAAAAGCTTATCTTCTCAGAATGGAGCAACCTCAGAGAGTCTTTGATACCCTCAATGGATTGATGAATAAAAGTATTGTATACAACCAAATAAATGAAACTGTATGATAGTCAAAAGCATGAGTTATAAAGATATTCAGTGTGAAGTTAAAAAGGATTTTCAGGATGTTGTAAATTTTGCAGCAAGAAAAGCTTCTTTATATGAAAGGGAAATAAAAAAATCAAAGATATTTCCTTTGAGATTTAAGCCTGTTAAATATATAAGTAAAAGATTTAATGGGTATTACATTTTATTTCAAGCAAATAGTAAAAAGGATTGGAAAAATAATAATATATTTCTTACAATACTCTGTATATATGAATCGGAAAGAGGTCTAAATGCAATTATGTTTTATGAAGAACGAAGCAAATGTGCGATATATTCGTCTCATTTCTTTTCAAGGTATAGAAGTCGTTACCTAAAAGATAAAGCTCTTTCCACAGAAGATGTTATACTTCATTATTTTAAATACAATACTGCAAATTATGGTAAGATTGTAGATAATTGCCAACATTTTACTGCTACATGTGAACATGGAGTATGCTTTGGGCAAGTGATAGATAACGAAAAAGTACGTCTCTTTAAAACTTTTGTAGGTTTTGATATGCTTTTTGATTCACAAGATGAATACAAGAATGAATTTCACCAACTATTGCAAACAAATGAAAATAAGATACATAAGTGTATTTAGTTAAATATATTATTAATTAAAAATTAAAAAGATGAAAAAATTAAAGAGAAAAAGAGGGTCAATGTGTATTGACAAAGTTGTGAAAATCAACAAAGAAAAATTTCTGACGGAATTTGATATTCCCTTTATAACGCTTACAGAAAGTG
>JBKEBJ010000317.1:0-6234 GCA_047973105.1 Coprobacillaceae bacterium
TACGGTAGTTTATTTATTCAATTTTGTCAATATCCTATAACTTATCTATTTTTTATAAAGAATACAACAAAAAAGGGTCCCCTAATGCAAGGAAACCCTTATAAAATATTTTAGAATTTTAGGAATCGACGAATCGATACGTAACTTCCAATTAACCCTACTCCAGATCCTAATCCTGCTAATGCAAGTGATAAGTCTCTAATAAATGGATATGGTTTTAATAATGGTAACATCGCTGTTGCTAAACTACCGTTAGTAAAACTATATATAAAATTATATCCATAAACAACTATAATAATTGGGAGTATTGCCCCAATTAAACCAATTAACATTCCTTCTAACATAAATGGTAAACGAATATACCAGTTACTTGCACCAACCATACGCATGATTGATATTTCTGTTTGTCTAGATGTAATTGTAATCTTAATTGTATTCGCAATCATCAATAAAGCGATAATAACTAACCCAACCACTACTACCATTCCTACTGTTCTTACTGTTTCCAGTGTCCCAAGCATTGTGCCTGTTGATTCACCACCATAAGAAGCACTATTAACATTAAGAATGCCATTAATTTGATTTGTTACTTGATCTATGTACTCTGAGTCCGTTACTTTTACTTCGTAAGCGGCTCCTAATGGGTTATCTTCACGATACGATTCAAAAACATCAGCACCATCTTCCCATCCTTCAATTAATCTTGTTAACTCTTGATCCTTTGTATAGAAAGTAACCTCGCTAATATGATCTAAAGCCTTTATTTGATTCCCAACTTCTTGTTCACCAGTTTCGTCAATGTTACGTTCTAATTTAACATAAATACGAACCCCTTTTTCAATACTTGTTGTCATTTCTTGAATATTTAGAGCAATCGCTCCAACTGCAGCAACTAATACTAAAGTAATCGTTACAGCGAAAATTGATGATACTGACATAACACCATTACGCCAAATACTTTGTACTGCCGTAATAAAATGTCTGGGAAGGTTTCTAATACTACTAATTAACTCTTTCATTATATTACATAGCCTCCTAAACTTGTGTCCATGTTAATACAACCATCTTCCATTAAGATAGTTCTTTTTTTATGTTGTTGTACAATTTCTTTATCATGTGTAACTACTAATATCGTAGTATTTTGTTCTTGATTAATTCTTTCTAATACTTCAATAATTTCTTTTGAAGTATCTGGATCTAAGTTCCCAGTTGGTTCATCAGCGATTAATATTTTTGGGTCATTAACAATCGCTCTAGCTATCGCTACACGTTGTTGTTGTCCTCCTGATAATTCGTGTGGAAAACTATTTACTTTTGATTCCAAGCCTACTAATTCTAAAGTTCTTCTAACTTTACGACGAATTTCTTGTCTTGGTGTATCAATAACTTCTAAAGCAAAAGCTACATTTTCAAAAACTGTTTTTTTAGGTAATAATCTAAAGTTTTGAAATACTACCCCAATATTTCTTCTAAAATATGGAACCTTCCTATTTTTGATTTTTGAAACATCTCTGCCAACAACTTCTACATATCCAGAAGTAGCTTTTTCTTCACGATATAATAGTTTTATAAAAGTAGATTTTCCTGCTCCAGTTGTTCCAATTACATATACGAACTCACCAGCATCGATAGTGAGATTAACATCATTTAAAGCGCGTACACCAGTTTTGTACACTTTAGTTACATTTGTAAGTTTTATCATTTTATCAACTCCTTTAGTCATTATAACACAAATTACGACATAATAAAGAGTATTATTTATTCAAAAAATGTTTTTTAATGGTAAGAAAAAAGGAGTCTAATTCCTTAGCTCCTCTATACATCAATCGAAGGTAAGGTAAAACCTCGTCCTTTTACACTATGGGTTGTATTACTAATAATAAAAGCTGTTGGATCAATATCCAATACTAAATCATTTAATACATGTACTTCACGATTAGAAACAACCGTCATAACTGCATATTGATTGTTCATTGTATAACCAGTTGTAATATTAATTAATGTACATCCACGATTTATTTTATTATAAACAATCGTTTTAATTTCTTCATATTTAGGAGAAATAATTGTGACTTGTACTTTGCTTTCTCCAAGCAACATCAACTTATCCATAACAATTGTCGTTATTATAACTACAACAACACCATATAATACTTGTTCAATAGTAGAAAATAAAGTTTGTCCTAATAATATAAATATATCAATACCATTAATTAATAAAGCCACAGAAATCTTTGTTTTTTTATTAAGAATTAATGGTGGAATATCCATTCCCCCAGTACTAGCACCTTGACGTAGAACCAATCCCATTCCGCCACCAATTAATAGTCCAGCAAAAATAGCGGATAACAATGTGTCATCTGTTAATGATTGTAACTCTGGTATTTGTCCCATTACTGCAAGAAATGTTGGGAAAATGATAGTACTAATTGTTGTTTTAGCAGCAAACGCTTTACCCAATACTTTAAAACCTAGAATAAACATGATTATATTTATTCCATAAACAGTAATAGAAACATCTAAACCAGTAAAATACTGAACGATTAATGCAATTCCTGTTCCTCCGCCTGTGATTAAACCAGAAGGTAAGATAAACGCTCTAATTCCTAGTGCTAATGCAAAGTTACCAACGATAATAAGAATACTTTCTTTTATATTTCCCTTTGTCATATTACACCTCCTTAAATGTTGTTTTTAAATATGCATATATAAATTCATCTAGATTGCCATCTAGTACATCTTTTGGATTATTTGATTCGTAATGACTTCTAGCATCTTTAACTAATGAATATGGATGCAGAACATAGGAACGAATTTGTGAACCCCAAGCTATCTCTTTTTGTTCTCCTTTTAAATCATTAATAGCATCCAATTGTTGTTCTACCATTAATTGATATAATTTACTTTTCAACATCACCATCGCTTGTTCACGATTTTGAATCTGACTTCTTTGACTTTGACAAGTAACCACAATTCCTGTTGGAATATGTGTCATTCGAACTGCAGAATCTGTCGTATTGACATGTTGTCCACCCGCACCGCTAGCACGATATGTATCTACTTGAATATCTTCACTTCGAATATCTACCTCAATACTGTTATCTAGCTCTGGCATAACATCTATAGCCGCAAAAGAAGTATGTCTTCTCTTTGCAGAATCAAAAGGTGATAAACGTACTAAACGATGAACTCCTTTTTCCGCTTTTAAATGCCCATAAGCATTATACCCTTTTACCAGAAAAGAAACCGACTTTATTCCTGCAACATCGCCAGCCAAATATTCTAGCACTTCTATTTTATAATCTTTCTTATCTGCATATCGTTGATACATTCGAAATAACATTTCAGCCCAGTCCTGACTTTCTGTTCCACCAGCACCAGGATGTATCTCAACAATAGCGTTTAAAGAATCATGTTCTTTCGATAATAAAATTGATTTTTCAAACGTTTTCAAGTCTTCAGAAAATTGTTGATAATCACTTTCTAATACTTCTTGAAAATCAACATCTTCTGTCTCTTTAACTAAAGTATAAGTTTCCAATAACCCATTATATGTTGTATCTAATTGTTGATACATATCTACTATTTTGTTCATTGAACTTAATTGATCATATATTTTTTTCGCCGTATTTGCATCATCCCAGAAATTTTCTTGTAGTGTTTTTTGTGTTAAACCTTCTATCTCTCTTTTATATGCTTCAATATCGATAGATTGATAGAATTCTTGCAGTAATAAATGGGCTTTTTCAAGCCCATTTTTTATTTCGTATAATTCCACTACTTAAATGTTAACTCCATTGTTAGATGCGGAATAGCTTTTTCTGCTTCACTACCTGGGCGAATTCCCATATGAACAATATTGCGTGCAATTGTTTCAGCAATACTTGTTGTCATTTGTTCAAACATATAGAAGGCTTCTTCTGTATATTCTTGTAATGGATCTTTTTGTGCATAGGCACGTAAATAGATACCATTTCTTAATTTTGACATAGCATCAATATGATTAATCCATGTAAAATCAATAACTCCTAGTAGAATACTTCTTTCATAACGTAAACGTTTTTCTGGCTCTAAATCTTGATTGAAACGACTGTTATATTGATTACAGATTACTTCTGTTAAAGTTTCAACAAGTTTAGTAGCATCATCTTCCATTGCTTCTATATTACTTGGTTTAATGTCTGTTAATAACATATAATTTTTAGCTACATGTTCTACAACACCATGAACATCAATTTTACTATTTCCTTTATCATCCATCTTAGTAAAACTACGAACAGTTCCTTCTACGGCTTGTTTAAAGAATCCTTTAATGATTTCTGTTAAATCTTCTTCTTCCATAATGTTATCACGTTCAGTGTACATAATTTCACGTTGTTGTCTCATGACATCATCATATTGTAAGATATTTTTACGAGAATCAAAGTTTTGTCCTTCGACACGTTTTTGAGCTCCTTCAATTGCTTTTGTTACCATTTTGTTTTCAATTGCTTCATCATCATCTAAACGACCTGCTAAACCTTGTAAACGTTCTCCAGCGAATCGTTGCATTAATTCATCTTCAAAAGCAACATAGAATACAGAATACCCTGGATCACCTTGGCGACCAGAACGTCCACGTAACTGGTTATCAATACGACGAGATTCATGACGTTCAGAACCAATAACAGCTAAACCACCAATTTCTGCGACACCTTCTCCTAATTTAATATCAGTACCACGACCCGCCATGTTGGTAGCGATAGTAACCGCACCTTTTTGACCAGCACGAAGAATGATATCTGCTTCTTTAGCGTGGTTTTTCGCATTTAAGACATTATGTCTTATTTTTCTTCTTGTTAACATCTTCGATAATACTTCAGATGTTTCTACTGAAGTTGTACCAATTAGAATTGGTTGTCCATAATTATTACGTTGTTCTACTTCATTACACAATGCTTTATATTTTGCAGTCATTGTTGTATAAATTTTATCATTACGATCATCACGAATTACTGGTTTATTGGTAGGTATTTCAATAACACGCATGTTATAAATTAATCTAAATTCCTCTTCTTCTGTTTTAGCAGTACCTGTCATCCCCGCTAACTTATTAAACAATCTAAAGAAATTTTGATATGTGATTGTCGCTCTTGTTTCAGTTTCTTCTTTAATTGGTACGCCTTCTTTAGCTTCAATAGCTTGATGTAACCCATCAGAATATGCACGACCTGGCATAACACGACCTGTAAACTGATCAATAATCATAATTTTCGCATTACGAATATCACGACTTCCATCTTCAGTCGCAATCATATATTCAACATCACGAACCATAACATAATTTGCTTTTAAAGCTTGATTGATATGGTGTACTAATGATGTATGTTGTGGATTATATAAGTTATCTAACTTAAACCCTTTTTCTGCTTTAGAAATCCCATCCGGTGTTAACGTAACTGTTTTACTTTCAATATCTAATTCATAATCACGATCTACTTTTAATGATTTAACGAATTTATCTGCTTGCATGTATAATGCAGCAGTATTTTTACGTCCACCAGAAATGATTAATGGTGTTCTAGATTCATCAATTAAAATCGAATCGACCTCATCGACTAATGCATAATTCAATCCTCTAACTAATACTTTATCTTCAATACGTGTGACCATGTTATCTCTTAGATAATCAAACCCTAATTCCGCATTTGTTGTATATGTAATATCACTACCATGAGCTTCACGTTTTTGTTTCGCAGATAATTCACGCTTATTTAATCCAATTGTTAATCCTAAAAACTCATAAACTAAACCATTGCTCTCTTTATCACGTCCAGCTAAATAGTCATTTACTGTTACTACATGAACACCTTTTCCATCTAAAGCATTCAAATATACAGGGAAAATAGATGTTAAGGTTTTACCTTCACCTGTTTTCATTTCCGCAATATCACCTTCATGTAGAGTAATGGCTCCCATTAACTGCACTTTAAAAGCTTTTAATCCTAGTTTTCTCCAAGCAGCTTCACGTACTACAGCGTAAGCATCAATAATGATATCATCTAATGTTTTACCATTTGATAGAGCTTCTCTTAAAACTGTTGTTTGATTGGCTAATTCCTCATCACTTAAAGCCGCATATTTTGATTCTAAGCCAATTATTTGATCCGCCATTGAATCAATCTTTTTTAGTTGCTTATTTTCTTGATCAAAAACACCTTTAATTCGTTTAACTAGGCCTTTTTTCTCAACTTG
>JBKEBJ010000386.1:0-6425 GCA_047973105.1 Coprobacillaceae bacterium
AGATACTAAACTTCCCGCAGCACTACCACGGCCATGTCCAACTAAAATATGATGGGTTTTAGCGAAGCGAACATAATCGAAAACAATTAAGAAATAATCATCAAATTCCATTTTATGAATAACGGATAGCTCTTTATGTAAACGTTCTTTATAGATGGTTGGAATTTCTTTTCCTTCGAAACGTTTCTTCAATCCGACCACACAAAGTTGTTTAAGGTAATCCGCGGCTTTTCCTTCATTTGGAACCGGATAAGTTGGCATATATAATTGATTTGTTGGAATTGTAGCGTTTGATAATTGGATAATACGATTGGTATTATCAATAATCTCTTTAGAGAATACAGATTCCATTTCATAACTAGATTTTAAATATTTTTGATTGGTTATTGGCTGATGTTGTAAATCCAATACTCTACTTTTTTCACTAGCCTGCAATAATTCTAAGGCGTATGCATCTTCTTGTAGAAGATAACGTACTTCATTACTACAACAGACTGGAACATGATGTATTTTCGCTAATGCGATAAGTCGTTCATTAATTGTATTTTGCATTGCGATATCATGTTCTTGAATACATATATAAAAGTTTTCTTTAAATAATTCTTTAAATAATGTTAGATATTTTATTACTTCCGCATCTAATTCTTTTAATAATAGTCTTTCAATAATTCCTTCATTACAACCAGACAAAAAGAAAAGATGTTCTTGGTATTGTTGTAGATCTTCTAAATTAATGGAAGTATCATCACTCAATGAACTCTGACTTGTTATTTTAACTAAATCATGATATCCCTGTTGGTTCTTCGCAATTAATATTAAAGGATAGATTTCACCATGCATTTTGACACTAGCTTCTAATCCAAAAATGGGCTTAATTTGGTATTTATGACAATACTTCATAAATTCCATAGCCCCATACATATTGTTAATATCTGTTAAAGTAAGTGCCTCTATATGTAGTTCACTAGCGCGTTTACATAAATCTTCAATCATTATCGTACTATTTTGAAAACTATAACAACTATAAACCATTAAATGTCCTAACATATGACTCACCACCTTCTCGATTTATTATACCACGAAATACTGATTTCTTAATATAAAAGCTTTCTTTTTTATTAGCTACAATAATTTACTCTTTTTAGTTTAAATAGTATAGAAATAGTTTATATAAAAAAGACAAGTTAACATTTCTTGTTTACCTGTCTTTAATATGCCCAGCTATATTAATATGTATCAACATTCTATAATATTGCTCGAAATGAGCATAATAAAATAATAATCGCTACATATAAACAGGCAATTAAATATAGTATTTCTAATACATAAAACCCTGTTATAGAAAACAACCATAATCGATAAAAGTATATCCCTACAACATAATAATGATATTGTACCTGTAATACACGAAATGTTTTTTGCCAACAAAGGATTACAATTGATAAAATTGTAGCTACAAAATGGAAAGGTATAAGCCATCTAGCAAATAAAATCTGTAACAATAAACATACGCCACATAAAAATTGCATCTTCTTAATTCTTATTAACATTGAATCACCCTTATAAATATATGTACATAATAACAAAAAAGAATCTATCAAATAGATTCTTTATATATTATTTCTTTCAAAGCCACAGATAGTTGATTTGGACAACTAGTATTCCTTCTACCACAACGAATTCCTTCTAATCGTTGGATAACCTCTTTTATTTTCATTCCTTTAGCTAAAGCACCAATTCCTTGGGCATTACCATGACAACCACCTACAAATTTTACTTCTTCTACAATATCATCATTAACTCGAATTAGAAGTTCTATTGAACATACGCCTTTTGGTTGATAATGTATTTCCATACTATTTCCTTTTTAACCTTACTATTGTTGTTACATATGGTGTATAGGCTGCACTATCTAAAGCAACAATTTTTTCTAATCGATAATATTTTTCCAATTCTGCTATGTCTTTGGCTAATGTTGAATGTGATTCGCATACATATATTACAGTATTTACTTTTGATAGACGAATACTATCCTTAACAGCATCACTCATTCCAAATCGTCCATTTTGAACAACAAATGTATCGTACTCTTTCTTTTTAGCGTAAAGTGTTACTTTATCATCAATATCACCGCGTACAAAGTTAATATTCTCTTTCTTTGCCCATTTTTGATTTAGTTTAGCATCTTCAATATGATAATTCTTTTCATCAATAGCTACAATTTCCTTATCCATATTAAGTTCTAATAGTCCAATGCCACAATGTAAAGATAAGATTTTTTCACTATCGTATGCCATCTTTGTTATTTCTTCATTACGTTTTAGGTACATTGGAAAATTATCAGCTAATTTAGATTTTACTGATACTAGATATTTTTTTCCATGATGTTGGAAATCTAAACGAGTATTTCCAAATACTTTTGTATATCCCACTTCTTCAAAATCTTGGTAACGACTTGTATTAGTACTTACAAAAAGGCCTTTAACATCCGATATTGTTTTTATATCTTCTATTACTTTCTCAGATAATCCATCTTTCCCTGTAATGAATACTAATTGAATATCATTATCAATAAGTTTGACCTTCAAAAATCGTAAACCTAATTTAGTTTTATCATTGTATGTTTTACATTGATGTTTGGTTAGTATATCTTCTAAACGTTTTAGACAAACATTAATTCTTTGATCTTGTTTAAAACAATTTGTAAGAACTGTTAAATGTTTACTTTCACGTTGATAAATACCAAAAGTAATTCGCTCTTTCATAGAAACTATAGGTACATTAATAGTTGAAATAAACCCTTCCAATGGCTTGCAAGCCATAACATCTTTAAATACTGTATTTTTCAAATCATAAGAAGTATATTTTCTAATTGATTCACGTATTGCTTCTTTTTTATACTTTAGTTGACTTGTATACTTCATATGTAATAATGAACATCCCTGACATTCTTTCTCCTTTGAACAATATGGTTTTACACGATCACTAGATGTATTCTTTATATGACGAATCTCTCCTTCATAATAATTACGGTTACTTTTTGTAATAGAGATTTCTACTTCTTCTCCAACTAATGCTCCTTTTACAAAAACAATCTTACGATCAATATATCCAATACCTTCTCCATTAATACCTATCTTCTTTATTTCTACTGTTTCTACTCTCATCCTACAATTTCTCCTTCTTCTAAATAAAAAGGCATCTAGGGATGCCTTTTATTCTTCTACATCTTCTTTTTCTAATAATGTTACTTTTAATTGTGCAATACGATTTTTATGCATTTTAACTATACTAAACGAAGTATTATCTAAAACTAAATGATCATCTACTTCTGGGACACCGCTAAATTGTCCTAAAATCAATCCTCCAATAGACTCAAAATCTTCAGAATCAAAATTAGTATTTAATGCGTCATTAACATCATTTAGATTTAAACTACCATCCACTACATATTCATTATCACCAATTTGTGTAATTAGTTCTTCTTCATGATCATCATATTCATCATCAATTTCACCAACGATTTCTTCGACAATATCTTCAAAGGTAACAATACCACTCATAACACCATATTCATCTAAAACTACAGCTAATGTTGCATGTTCTTTTCGCATTGCAGCGAAAACATCCGATATTTGATTAAATTCATATACTACAAATGTATCACGCATATAATTTTTTATATTAAAACTATCTGGTTGTATATTAAAGAATAATAAATCTTTTACATTCAAAACACCAATAATCTCATCAAACGATTCACTATGAATTGGATAACGAGAATAACGTGATTGTTGATATACTTCCATTAATTCTGCATAAGTACAGTCATCCGCAACACTTTCTACATGAATTCTTGGTGTCATAATTTCTTTAATTTCCGTTTCGGCAAATTCAAAGATATTATGAAGCATTTCTTTTTCTTCATCTTCGAGAACACCTTCTTCGTGTCCAACAGTTACGATTGTTTTTAGTTCTTCTTCTGTCATTGATGGACCAGCATTTATTTCGCCACCAAACAGTTTAATAAAGAATCGAGTAATAACATTTAGTATCACTACAATAGGTGAAAATATTATATATACTAATCTTACAAATCGAGCTAAGAACATAGCAATATTATCTGCGTTCTTTGTCGCAAAATTCTTTGGTGTAATTTCACCAAATACTAAAATCAAGAGAGTTACTACTCCTGTTGCATAGGCAACAATTGCACCACTATCTCCAAATAATCCAATAACAAAAGCGGTTGATAATGAAGAAGCTCCAATATTCACTAAGTTATTTCCAACAAGAATGGAACTAAAGAGACGATCAGAATTTGATAGAAGTTTCTCTACAATCTGCGCTTTCTTATTTCCTTCCTGTGCTAAAGTACGTATCCTAATCTTATTTAATGATAAGAAGGCGGTTTCCGAACACGAAAACACTGCTGAAAACATTATTAAAACAATAAATATTATGATATTCCATATCTGGGGCAAGTCCATTTACTTATTTCTCCTTTGACTTTTTAATTTGGATATATCTTAATATAAATAGATAAAAAAGTCAAATATCTACTCGCTTCCCAACATAATAACAATTGTTGTTCCTTCTTCTACCTTGGTGCCTACTCTAGGAAGTTGGTCAATGACTATATCACCTTCACCGACATATTCAAATTTTAGTACTGGTGAAGATACTTCATTCTTTTTCATACCAATGTAATTTTCAATTGTTGTTGTTGGAATATCCATCCAAGTTAATTCTTTTTCTTTTTGTTCGGCTACTTTTTCTACCCCCATACTTGGTAATATGTCTACCAACATTTTCTTTGCGATTGGCGCTACTGTTGTACCACCATATTGAACACAATTTTTAGGATTATCCATCGCTACATATAAAACTACTTGTGGATCATCAATTGGTGCTACCCCAATAAAAGAAAGAATATATCCACTATCTACATAACTACCATTTACAGCCTTTTGAGCAGTACCTGTTTTACCACCAATACGATATCCATCAATATAGGCATTCTTACCTCCACCATCAGTAACAACCGTCTCTAATGCATCTCGTACCTTAGCCGAGGTGTCTTCTGTAATTACTTGTCTTACTGCCGTTGGTTGTGTCTCATAGACAATATCATTTGTATAACTATTTTGAATATTATCGACAATATATGGTGTATATAATGTTCCTCCATTAACACAAGCACTAACTGCTGTAACTAATTGAATAGGTGTGATGGAAAGCCCTTGTCCAAATGCAACTGTAGCTTGTTCTAATTCATTAAAGTTTTCGTAATCAAACATAAGACCTGTAGACTCACCTGTTAAATCAACACCTGTTTTTTGATTTAAGCCAAAATCATCTACATACTGATATAATTTATCCTTTCCTAAACGTCTACCAATTTCAACAAAACCAGGGTTAGACGAGTTTTGTAATACTTCTCTAAAAGTTTGTAAACCATGTCCACCTTTTTTCCATGACTTAATTCTAGCTCCGCCAACAATTTCATACCCGTTATCATAATACGTATCTGTGTCCATATCAAATAAACCTTCATTTAAGGTTGCCGCAAAAGTAAGTATCTTAAATGTTGAACCTGGTTCATACGTCATCCAAATTGGTGTATTTTGATTATATACATCCGGATCTGCATTTTTGTAATCATTAGGGTCATAATCTGGCTTACTAGCCATTCCTAATATTTCTCCTGTGTTAGGATTCATCGCTAATGCCCAAATCCCATCTGGATTATACGTATCATAAGCATTATTTAATTCACGCTCTACAATATCTTGAATTTCTCCATCAATTGTTAATTGAATATTAAAGCCAGAGGAAGGAGCAGAATAGTCACTAGGATAAATATCTAAGTTATGACTTTTTGCATCCATAAAATAATTAATACTTCCATTACTTCCTGTTAAATATTCATCATATTGTAATTCTAGTCCTAACAATCCTTGATTATCAATCCCTACAAATCCTAATGTTTGTGCAAGATAGTTATTATTAGGATAATATCGCTTTGTATCTTTGATTAAATATACACCTGGTAATTTTAAACGATCAATGCGTTGTGCTGTCTCATCATCTAATTGCCTACCTTCTGGTTGTATTCTTTGAATAGATACCTTCTTAGTAATCTTTTCATGCATAGTATCACTGTCAACTCCTAATATCTCAGCTAATGATATTGCAGTATTTGCAGGATCTTCAATCTGACTAGGCACTACTACCAGAGAAGAACATGTTAGGGTTGTCGCTAACACATTATTATCTGCATCCAAAATCAAGCCGCTATTGGCTTCTACTGGAAATGATCGTTGCCATAATTCTACGGCTTTATCATATAAATTATCACTATCAATAATTTGTATGTAAGCTAATTTTAAAATAATAGATACTACAATATAATATAAAATATA
>JBKEBJ010000230.1:0-1875 GCA_047973105.1 Coprobacillaceae bacterium
AAATAATAGAGCCTGAGGGGCTAGTTGGAAATACTACATATAACGACGGAGAAAGTATTTATCATATTAATAATACAAGAAGTAAACAGGCCTATGTTAGCGCAAACGACTATCCTGAACGTGTAGAAATTATGCTTTCGTCTTTTATGAATAATTACAGAAATAAAACTAAAGAGTTTTCGAAAATAGGTGAAGCCACAGAAGGTCAATATATCGTCTTAGACGATTATGGTATTATTGGACTAAGCAACATAAAACCTTATATTATAAGGGTTTATGCTTAGTCCATTTTTTATGCAATAAAGATATTAATAGAAATATAATTTATTTTCGACAGAAATTAGCTACTTAATTATACAATAAAAAGTAATTTTTTACAAGATAGGAGAATGAAAAAATGATTAAACCAAATGATGTAGTAAGAGAGTTAAAGGGGATAAGTCACAGCATAAACAAAATAGCTAAAGAAGTGGGTTATTTAGAGTATGGTGAACTATGTGACTTGGATATTGATAGAACGTTACCTGAAGATATTTTCTACAAACGTGAAATTGATGTAATACTAGATGCTTTAGGCGATATACAAGGAAAGATAGATTATTTATATCTACCGATTAAATATGAAGGTGAATTATTTAGAAACGTAGATGGAAGATATGAAACAGAACGTGGAGATTATTATACAAGTGGTAGTGTAATCGAATACATGTCTAATGACGAACGACAAGAAGATTATCCATTTTGGAGAAAATCAAGAGTTGAACATAATGGTGTTGATTACTGTATTGTTGGAGAACCAGACTTGAATATGTATGGTTTAAAAGTTAGAGTTAGGAGATTTGAGTAAATGAGAAAAATTGCCATAGTAAATCAAAAAGGTGGAGTTGGAAAATCTGTAACAACTGTTAACTTAGCAATAGGACTTGCTAGACAAGGTAAAAAAGTGGTAGCAATAGATTTGGACGCTCAAGGAAGTTTAACAGTAAGTCTTGGTTTTACAGAACAGGACAAGTTACCAGTAACAATAGCTACGTTAATGGAACGTATCATTGAAGATGAAGATATAGAACCATTAGACGGAATATTGCACCATGAAGAAAATATTGACCTTATACCTGCCAACATAGAGTTGTCGGGGACAGAGGTTACACTTGTTAATACTATGAGTAGAGAGTGCATTTTAAGGGAATATCTTAAAATTATTGAAAATGACTACGAAATTGCTATTTTAGATTGCAGTCCAAGTTTAGGAATGGTTACAATTAATGCTTTAGCTTGTGCAGATGAAATAATAATACCAGTGCAAGCACAATATTTATCAATTAAAGGTATGGAGCAGTTGTTTAAAACTATTAATAAAATTAAAAAACAAATAAATCCTAATTTAATGATAAATGGTATTTTAATAACAATGGCAGATTTAAGAACAAATTATACAAAGGATATTATTTCATTATTAAAAGAAACTTATAGTTCAAAAATAAGAATTTTTGAAAGCATAATACCTTTTTCAGTACGTGCGTCAGAAATAAGTGCCGAGGGAAAAAGTATATTTGTACATGACCCTAATGGGAAAGTGGCAGAAGCTTATGAAAATATGGTATTGGAGGTTTTAGAGTGAAAAGTAGTGCAAGTAAAATAAAGTTATCTTCTTTTGATGATTTGTTTGAAACAGATAGTGATAAAGAAACTATTGAACGAATAATGAATATATCTCTTGAAAAATTAATTCCCTTTGCTAATCACCCATTTAAAGTATCAGATGATGAAAAAATGGAAGAAACAAGAGAAAGTATAAGTAAATATGGTGTTCTTGTGCCTATTATTGTTAGACCTAGCCTTGACGGAAATTATGAAATAGTATCAGGGCATAGA
>JBKEBJ010000422.1:0-4537 GCA_047973105.1 Coprobacillaceae bacterium
AAATACAAAAATATTCACACTTTCAAAGATCTCATGGATTTTAAGCTAACATAATCAAATACTTTATATTTTCAAAATTTTTCATCAAAACACTTGATTTTTATATAGTTAGCTCTTATTATTTATTATCATACCTATATTTATTAGGATATACAAGTAAAATAGACTGTTAATGATTAACAGTCTATCGTTCTTATTATTTTCCTTTATAATACAGTTTGTTTTTAGAATCAAATACATAATAGCCTTCAGAAAGTAATGTATTGCATGAAGCATCATTTTCTTCTTCTGGTTGTACAATTATTCTTTTCGCATTGTCGCATGCAAAACACTGATTAGTAAGCGTTCTAACAATTGCTTTTCCATACCCTTTGCCAAGATACGTTTCATCACCAATAAGGTAATCAATACTATAAGTTCCTTCTAATGGGATGTAACAATTCCAATCTTCTCCACTATATTTATATTCATAATATTGACAAAAACCGATTGCCTTATCTCCATCAAGAACAATGAAATGATGTAAGAAATTAAACTCACCATTTCTTTCTTTTATTTCATACAACCAATCTTCTGGATCATGATACCATTTACTAACATGTTCCTTTTTAAGCCATTCTTTCATTAATTCTATATCATTATCTTCTATTCTTCGTATTTCTATTTTAACCATTTGTGGTTCCTCCTCTATATTTGTTTAATTTTTAAACAGTATATCGGTGGACCACGAATTCGTACTCGAAATGAAGATTATTGGGGTGGTCTAAACATTTCATTTTCCTCCATTTTTAATTTATTAATCATCTATACTTCTACTATATCATACTCACTACCTAGTTTCTAGTTCTTCTAATACTTCCATCGCAAATCGTGCATTTGGATAGGTAATAGAACCTCCACCAATAACACCAATTTTAATTGCTTCTATTATTTCTTTTGATGTTGCATTAGAATTTATACAACCTTCCAGATGATATGCAATGCATTCATTGCAACGTGTAACTACAGAAATGGCTAATCCCATTAACTCTTTATGTTTTTTATCAATCGCACCTCCTGCATATGTTTCATCATCCAAGTTTCCAAAAACCTTGAAAAATGAATCTCTATCCTTTAATTTATTATTGTATTTTACTCGATGTTGCTTATTATCTTCAAAATTCATAGCTTGCCTACCTTTCAAAAATTATGTATTTAGTATAACATTATCCGACAAAAATGCATATCTTATACATAAATATCCAAACTAACAATAACCAGAAAGAAGGAATTTTATGAATCCGTTTATTCCAGAAAGAATATTCTATGAAGCACATAGTAAGAATTATCCTTTAGGTAAAGAATTGTTAGAATACTATTCTTCACTATCAATTCCTATGGAAGTTATTGAAAATCATAATAACATTGAAGCATTACGTACACAACCAAATGAAAATTTCACAAAACTAAAACGGTATCTAATTATTGGAACAAGAAAAACACATAAATATACAGAGAATCATAAAGTTTCAGATTACTTAGTTCCCTTTACATCCTCAGGGTGCAGTGCTATGTGTTTATATTGTTACCTAGTATGTCATTATAATAAATGTTCATATTTACGTATTTTTGTTAATCGAGAAGAGATGCTACAAAAACTAATAAAGAAGGCATCTTCTTTTGATGAAGAAAAAGTATTTGAAATTGGTTCTAATAGTGATTTAGTTCTCGAAAACACTATTACTAACAATCTAGTTTGGACAATTACTGAATTTTTAAAACAACCTAAAGGCATTCTTACTTTTCCAACAAAATTTGATATGATAGACTGTTTATTACCATTACAACATCAAAATAGAGTTATTATTCGCTATAGTGTTAATCCGTCTAACATTATTCAAAAAACAGAATTAAAAACATCTAATCTGGAAGAAAGAATAGCAGCTATTAATAAACTTTGTAATGTTGGATACTCTGTAGGTATTATTATTGCCCCTATCATATTAGTTGATGATTGGGAAAAGTTATATGATGATTTACTACAACAACTAGTATCCCTATTATCCCCAACAGCTAAAAAGAGTATTTTCTTTGAAGCAATATTTATGACATACAGTTATGTTCACCAAAAAATTAATGAAGCTGCTTTCCCAAATGCCTTACAAATTTATAGTAAAGACCAAATGATTGGTCGTGGAAATGGAAAATATCGATACAAGGATCCCATTCGAGTTAAAGCTGAACAATTTATTGAAGAAAGAATAAAATACTATTTTCCCAATAACACTATTTTATATATTGCCTAAATAAAAACAAGAGAAATATACGTTATATGTTTCTCTTGTTTTTATTATTATTTTGTAAGAATTTCGACTCCACTCTCTGTCACTAAGAATGTATGTTCCCATTGCGCAGATAAACCACCATCAACTGTATAAATAGTCCATCCATCATCTTCATCTAGACATATCTCTCTTGTGCCTTGATTAATCATTGGTTCAATTGTAAAAACCATTCCTGGTACAATTACGTAAGAATCATCATGTGTATTGTAATGCACAATATTTGGTTCTTCATGAATGGCTAATCCTACACCATGACCACATAATTCTCTTACAACACCATATCCATATTGTTTTGCATGTTTTTCAATAGCCTTTCCTATATCACCTATACAACTCTCATATGGAATAATACTTTCCATTCCTTTGATTAAGCATTCTTTTGTTACTTCCACTAACTTTTTCGCTTCTTCATCAACCTTACCAATTAAAAACATTCTAGAAGCATCTCCATAATATCCATTTAACATAGTAGTTGCATCTACATTAATAATATCTCCATCTTTTAGTACATCTTTTGTACTAGGAATCCCATGACATACAACATCATTGATAGAAGTACAAATATGTTTAGGAAATCCTTGATATTGATAATCTGCACATACAGCATTGTTATCCTCTGTTATGTTTTTAGCTATTATATCTATTTCTTCAGTAGACATACCAACGCATATTTGTTGTTCTATTGCATCTAATAACGCTGTGTTTATATCTGAAGCTTTTCTAATACCAATGATTTGTTCTTCATTTTTTATCATTGATTGGGGTGGTATTTTATAACCTTTTCTTTCTAGTATCTGTAATTTATCATCAAAATGAAGATGACAATTTTTATATTTCTTTCCACTTTTACACCAACATGGTTCATTTCTTTCCATATACTGTTTCCTTTCTACTAAATCACATCAATTCCTAAGATTCGAATTAAAGAACTTGCTTGCATATCATTAATTTTATTACCTTTTAATTCTGATAAATCCGAAGATAAAATAATCCCTTCAATGTCACAAGTAGATAAATTCATGTTCTTCATTTTAATTTTAAATAAATCTGCATTTGATAAATTCATTTCATTAAATACCACTTTTTTTAATTCGCTTTCTGCAAAAGAAGCTTCTAAAAAATCACTACTTTTAATTTTTGAATCCTGCCACTTACTATTCGCTAAATTAGCGTAACGAAATATGCTATCTATAATGTTTGTTTTCTTAAAAACACCACTATGTAAATTTACGCCAATTGCTTTTCCTTTATTAAAAGTTGATTCCTTGAAAAAAGCACTACTAAAATCACAATTAGAAATATCTGAATTAATTATCGTTACTTTATAAAAATAAGTATTTTGAAACTTACAATTAATAAAAGTACATGTATCAAATTCAACATTATCAAATTCTAATCCTGTAAAATCATAATCAGAAATAGTTATATTTTTGAATTGTTGATATGAAACATTTCTATCATCTTCTAATGCTCTCATTATTTCATTCATTTTATACCACCTTACATCCATGACACTTGTTTTCTCTGCTATTCATTATATTTCAATACACTTACTAATTCAATACTAAACATTTTATAATTCTACTTCATCAATAAATCAATACCCTCTTGTATATCTGAAACGAAAAACACTATATTTCCTTTATTACTTTCATATATAAAATCTTTCAATGCTTTACTAGTATATTTTTTATAATCTCCATATATCGCTACCTTGATTTGGTAATTACTACATTTTTGCAGAATATCTCCTGCCATACATGTAGATAGATCAAAGAAAGATTCAACAATTGCTTCCTTGTTTATTATAAAATTATTACATTCTTTTTCATAAGCAACCGAAATTAAAAAGTCTAATGCCGATTGTACATCTGAAATCACTATATCTTCGCTAAAGACCGAAATAATTTCTTTACTATCTATTTGTATTTTTTCTATTTTTATAGTATTCATTGCCATTCTCCCTATAATTCTAAGAATCATTTTACTCTACTCAACAAAAAAAGTGAAGAGATAAAATTAATCTTCACTTTATAAATCATACATTTTCTTATTGTAATTATATCAAAAATTAAATGGTTTATCTCTGTGAATCCAATACAAACGTATTGTTAAAATACCGGAAATCACTAAGCATAATAATAGCCATGAAGTAATATTACTAGTATCTCCAGTATTTGGTTTTGTTCCAGAAACAGTGCCATTATCTAAAA
>JBKEBJ010000444.1:0-2795 GCA_047973105.1 Coprobacillaceae bacterium
TAGTATTGAAGATATAAAGGTTTCGATTGATGAGACAATAGAAATTGGAACTTGGACGATAGAATTAAATGAAAATCAGTATGATGCAACAATTATTTGTTATGGTGACAATGTAGAAAAAGTAATTTATCATTTTAAACAGTATAATAAGAAGATACGAGTAATAAATGCTCGTTTTATAAAGCCAATGGATGATTTAATGTTAGATAATTTAATAGAAGATACAAAACCATTAATTATTTATGAAACAGATTTAAAAAGTGGTGGTTTAGCTACTAATATTGCGTATTACTTTATGCAAAAAGGAGTTAATAAAAGAATTTATAGTTTAGGAATAGAGGATCATTATACTAAACAAGGAAGTATTGATGATTTATTATAATTTGAAAAATTAGATTTGGATAGTTTAGAAACAACAGTGGAGGAATGCATTTGTGGCGAAAGAGAGAATTGATGTTTTATTAGTAGAAAAAGGATTCTTTAGTTCTCGTGAACAAGCTAAACGTGCGATTATGGCAGGTATTGTTCATGATGATTATGATATTATTGATAAACCAGGAACGAAAATTGATGTTAATTCTAACTTGCATGTTAAAGGTGAGGTAATGCCTTATGTTTCAAGAGGCGGCTTAAAATTAGAAAAAGCATTAAAAGAATTTTCTATTTCTCCTGATAATGAATTAGTTGTTGATATTGGTTCTTCTACTGGTGGTTTTACTGATTGTGCATTGCAACATGGTGCTAAAAAAGTATACGCTATTGATGTAGGAACAAACCAATTAGTTTGGAAGTTACGTAATGACGATAGAGTTATTGTTAAAGAAAAAACAAATTTTAGATATGCTACTAAAGAAATGTTTGAAGAAGGAATTCCAACATTTGTAACGATTGATGTTTCTTTTATTTCTTTAATGCATATTTTTAAGGCTTTAACACAAATTGTTAGCGATGGAATACCAATTATTGCGCTTATAAAACCACAATTTGAAGCAGGTAAAGATGAAATTGGAAAAAAAGGAATTATTAAAGATAAAAAAGTACATTGTAAAGTAATAGAAAAAGTAAGAACATTTGGAAATGAAGAAAATTTGATATTAGAACAATTAACATATTCTCCTATCACAGGTGGAGAAGGAAATATTGAGTTTTTAGGGCTATTTATAAAAAATGGTAAAACTGTACCAATTGATATAGAAGACGTTGTAGAAAGAGCGCATTTAAGTTTAAAAGGGTAGGTGATTACATGATTGAAAGTCTTTATATAGAAAAATTTGCGATTATTGATAATTTACAAGTTGATTTTGATAATCATATGATTGCTTTAACTGGTGAAACAGGAGCTGGTAAATCAATTATCATAGATGCTATTGGGCAATTATTAGGAAATCGTACGCAAGTAAATTTCATTAAAGATGGTGCTGATAAAGCTTTTATTGAAGGAGCTTTTTCAATTGTTAATAATAAAGAAGTAATCAAAAAACTAAAAGAATATAATTTTGAAGTAGAAGATACACTTATTGTTTCAAAAACAATTCAAAAAGATGGTAAAGCTACTATTAAAATGAATTACCGAACAATATCATTAATGGTATTAAAAGATATTATGCCACACATTATTGATATTCATTCTCAATTTGAAACACATAGTTTGTTTGATGAAAAAAATCATTTACATATTCTAGATCATTTTATTGGTAATAAAATCAATGTATTGTTATCGGAGTATCAAAATGTTTTTTCTACATATAAAGAATTAGAAAAAAAATATATTCAAGCCACAGAAGAAGAGTTGAGTGATGAACAATTAGATTTTTATCAAGCAAAATTATCAGAAATTGAAGAAATTGAACTAGATGATATTGATGAAGAATTATTAGAAAATGAAGAAAAACAATTACAAAATTATGAAAAAATTCATAATCGAATTTCTAATTATCAACAATTTATGGATAATAATCAAGGTGTTCTTCCTAGTCTTAGTTTAGCATTAAAAGAACTAGAATATTTAAATGATTACGAAGAGTATCAAGAAGTATATAGCAATTTGTATGATGCATATTATAATGTTATGGATATCCATGAAACAGTTGTAGACACATTTAAATCTACTGAATTTAATGAATATCGATTACAGGAGGTACAAGATATCCTTGTTAAGATTCAACGCTTAAAAAAGAAATATGGCCATTCTTTAGCTGCGATTAAAGAAGCAAGAGATGATTTAGTTGAAAAAATCGATGCATTCAATAATCGTGATTCTTATATTGAAGAATTACAATTAGAAAAAGAAAAAAAGAAAGCTATGTATATAGAGATTGCTAATAAAATAACGTCACTTAGAAAAAAAGAAGCAATTCGTTTCTCTGAATTGGTTAAAAAAGAACTGAAAATTTTATATTTGCCAAACGTTCTGTTTGAGATTTCTTTTGAACAAATAGATGGCAATATGTTTGGTTGTGATAAGATTGTATTTTTGATTAGTACAAACAATAGTGTAAATATGTTACCTTTACAAAAAGTAGCATCTGGTGGAGAACTTTCCAGAATTATGCTGGCAATCAAATCATTATCTATCCAAAGTAGTTCTATATCTACAATTATCTTTGATGAAGCTGATACTGGAGTAAGTGGAAAAGTCGCTGAAAGTATTGGTATGAAAATGAAAAATATTGCAAAAACTAAACAAGTACTATGTATTACCCATTTAGCACAAGTTTCAAGATTCGCAAACCATCATTATTATATTGAAAAAAATAAAAAAGATAATGAAGAGAATGTATTTATAAAAAAATTAA
>JBKEBJ010000468.1:0-3662 GCA_047973105.1 Coprobacillaceae bacterium
ATGCGACAAGAAGGTGCTAAACGTTTAGCTATGAACTCACCGATTCAAGGTTCAGCCGCAGATATTTTAAAATTAGCGATGATTAAAGTTGATGCCGTATTGAAAGAACAAAAATTAGAATCTAAAATGATTCTACAAGTACACGATGAGTTAATATTTGATGTTAAAAAAGCAGAATTAGAAACAATCATGAAAATTATTAAAGAAGGTATGGAAAGTGCCTTTACAATGAATGTTGAATTAAAAGCAGATGGCGCATACGCTAATAATTGGTATGCATTAAAGTAGGTGAAAAAAGATGCCCGAACTACCTGAAGTTGAAACCGTTCGAAGAACGTTAAAGAACTTTGTTTTAGATAAGGAAATACAAGAGATTAGTGTCCATTATGATAAAATTGTGGAAGGTGATACAAAACAATTTATAAAATTATTAAAAGGACAAAAAATTCAAGATATAGATCGTATTGGTAAATACTTGATTTTTAAATTAGATCATAATGCTTTTATTTCTCATTTACGAATGGAGGGGAAATATAATATTGTAAGTTCTGATATACCTGTAAACAAACATGAACATATTACCTTTCATTTTAAAGATGGAAGTGAGTTGCGCTATCAAGATACTCGTAAATTTGGGAGATTAGAATTAACAGATATTGAAAACTATGCTACAAATCTCCCACTTAGTAAGTTGGGACCAGAACCTATGGATGCATTGTTAGAACAAGTATATCCTAAATTACATAAAAGTAATTTACCAATTAAAACTTTATTATTAGATCAAACAATTATGGCAGGTATAGGAAATATATACGCTAATGAGATTTGTTTTGCGATGCGAATTAATCCTTATACACCTGGTAAAAAACTAACGAAAAAACGAGTGCAAGAGTGTATTGAAGTATCCGCTGCAATTCTAAAAAAGGCAATTGAACAAGGAGGAACAACAATCCATTCCTTTGATTCTAATGGGATTCATGGTTTGTTCCAAGTACAATTACAAGTACATATGCAAAAGATATGTTCAATTTGTGGTAGTGAGATTTCAAAAGAAAAAATAAATGGTAGAGGCACATATTATTGTAAGAAATGCCAAAGGAGGAAAACATAGATGATACATTGGGGAATTATTGGTGCAGGGAGAATTGCACATCGTTTTGCAGAAGGTTTAGCGTATGATAAAGAAGCTAAATTATATGCAGTTGCCTGTAGAACATTACCAAAAGCAGAAGCATTCAAAGAAAAATATCCTTGTGAAGTAGCGTATGATAGTTATGATGCAATATTAGAAGATGAAAATATAGATGTTGTTTATATCGCATTACCACATGGATACCATCATGAATGGAGTAAAAAAGCAATCCTTAAAGGTAAGGCAGTGTTATGTGAGAAACCAGCAATGATGAATGCTAAAGAAATGCAAGAAATAAAAGAACTATCTGCACAACATCAAGTATTCTTTATGGAAGCTTTAAAAACAAGGTTTATACCACTATATATTGTATTAAAGAAATTAATTGCTGATGGTGTAATTGGGGATGTAACGAAAGTAGAAACTTCGTTTTGTAGTGAGGTTCCATATACAAGTGAAACTTATTTCTATGATACTTATCAAGGTGGTTGTTTATTAGATACAGGAATTTATACATTAGGTTATGTAGATGATTATGTAAAGGGTGATTTTACAATCGAAATTTTAGATAGTAAATTTGAGCATGGTGTAGATACCCATGTAAAAGCAATTATCAAAACAAATAATGCTACTGGTATTATTGAATGTGCTTTTAATCAATATAAACCACGTGTGGGTATTATTACTGGAACAAAAGGTAACATTATGATTGAAGAATCACATCGACCACAAAAAGCAGTGATTACTGTTGATGGTAAGACTCCTTATACAATAGAGAAGGCATATGAAAATGATGATTTTTATAGTCAAATTCATCATGTTAATCAATGCTTATTACAAAATAAAATTGAAAGTTCAATTATGAGTCAAGATGATTCGCTTCGATGTGCCAAAATTCAAGATGCTATTAAAGAGGCTTTACAATGACTTTGGTAGTTGGGATTACTGGAGGTATTGCAACTGGAAAAAGTACAGTTACTAACTATCTAATAAAACATAACTATGTAGTATTAGATAGTGATCTTTTTTCTAGAGAAGCATTAACAATAGATAAAGGTTGTATAGAATTAGTTAAACAAAATTTTGATTGTGTTACCAATGGAGAGATAGATCGTAAAAAATTAGGATCTATTGTTTTTCATGACAAAAAAGCGAAAAAAAAATTAGAAGATATTGTCCATCCGTATGTTATTAAAAGATTAAAAAATGGGATTGTTGAAAATAAAGATAGGGAAATTGTGTTTTTAGATATTCCTTTATTGTATGAGTGTCATTTAGAATATTTATGTGATACAATAGTGGTTGTTTATTGTGATGAAGAATCGCAAATATTGCGTTTAATGCACAGAGATAACATTGATAGAGAGTACGCTAAAACAATTATTAATAATCAAATGTCAATGTCAGAAAAGCTAAAACAAGCAGATATTGTTTTAGATAACTCAAAGTCAAAAGAAGATTTATTAGAACAAATACAAAAGCTATGGTAAAGGAGGGAAAAGTAATGTTGATGAGTAATGATTTATATGAAATAAGTGTTCATTACGCTATAGATACGATTCATTATCGAAGTATTCAATTATTATATCAACCATTAATTGGTTATGAAGCGGCGAGCATATATCAATATCTATGGGCAGAAGTTGACCAAATCTCATTAACTAAAGCTCCTTGTTACCATTTACGTATGGCTAAATCGTTAGATATGCCACTACGAAATATTACTTCTGCTTTAAAAAAGCTAGAGGCAATTGGTTTATTAAATACGTATAAAAAAGAAGATGAAGAGGTTTGTTACTTATATGAATTACTGTTGCCATTAACACCAACAAATTTTTTCAAACATCAAATCTTAAATACGTTATTATATAAAAAACTTGGTAAAGAAGATTACCAAAGAACAAAAGTATGTTTTACAACATTTACGATTGACAAAAGTAAATATAAGAATGTAACAGCTAGTTTTCAAGATGTATTTTCGATTCAATTAGATAAAGAAGACAAAAATTGTTTGTCAGATAATGAATATTTACGTCAAGAAAGTAATCCTATTGAAAGAGATTATCCATTAGATTTATTTTATGCCGGTTTACATGAATACCAAATAAAGAAGGATAGTCTTTCAAAAGAAGATGAGAGTATTATTCGACAATTAGGTACTTTATATAAAGTTAATGTTTTAGATATGTTAGGTATAGTTAAAAAGACAATGGAAAATGATGTTTTAAATTATCCATTATTAATGAAAGAATGCCGTACATATTATGATTTACAAGTACCAACTAAATTTACGAATGTCCATCATAAACAAGGTATACAACATAAAAGTACAAAGGTAAATGGTACGGTAAATAGTCATATTGAATATTTAGAAAACATATCACCAATCAAGCTTTTAAAGGCAAAACAAGGTGGAAAAGAGCCAGTGCGAAAAGATTTAGTAATTATAGAGTCATTGATGACTAAATTAGGGTTAGAACCAGGCGTTATTAATGTCTTAATTGAAATGACATTAAAAGAATGTGCAGAA
>JBKEBJ010000240.1:0-5877 GCA_047973105.1 Coprobacillaceae bacterium
CAGATTTGACACTTATTTCATATAATTTCTCCTATCCAAACGGCTTTAGACGACAAAAAAGGGTATTTCCTTGTTCAGTAAATACCCTTCTTATTCATCAACACTTTTTTAGCGTGTAAAAAAGTTTTCTATTTCTTCAATGGGGCGACCGATGGGAATCGAACCCACGAATGCCAGAGCCACAATCTGGTGTGTTAACCACTTCACCACGATCGCCATATTTAATTAACTGCAATATTGATTATATACAATATTAAAGAATTTGTAAAGAGAAAATATGAAATAATGTCATATATTTAGAAGAAAAGACCTCTTGTTATAAGAAGTCTTTACGAGTTGAATAATTCTATGATATCTTCTGTAGACATGGAAGTGATTGTTCCATCATTACCTTCTACAAACGTATCTGATAAGTTCTTTTTCTTTTCTTGTAATTCTAGTATTCTTTCCTCAATACTATCTTTAATAATTAGTTTAAATACTTGTACTGTATTCTCTTGTCCAATACGATGTGCCCTATCAGTAGCTTGGTTTTGTGCAGAAATATTCCACCATGGATCAAAGTGAATAACAGCTTCTGCAGAAGTTAAATTTAATCCTGTTCCCCCTGCTTTTAATGATATTAAGAATACAGTGGTATTATCATTTTGGAATTTTTTAACTAATTCTCTTCTTTTAACTTTATCTGTTTTACCAGTTAATGTATAATATGAAACTCCTTCTTTATCTAATTCTTTAGTTAATAAATCTAATACACTTGTGAAAGTTGAAAATAATAGTACTTTTTTATTATTCTGTTTTAAGTTTTTAATTAGATCCATACACCCTTGCATCTTAGAAGAGGGTTTTTCTATCCCCTCAAAGGCTACTCTTGGTTCGCAACATATTTGTCTTAATTTTGTTAACATTGCTAGAATCGCAATATGATCAATTTTGTCCATATCTAATTTAGTTTGTAATTCTGTATTAATTTTAGCTAAATTCGCAAGATATAGTTTTCTTTCTTCTTCATTAAATTCTATAGGAATTGTATTTTCTATTTTATCTGGTAATTCTAATAGTACTTCCTTTTTAGTTCTACGTAAAATAAATGGAGAAATTAGTTTTTTTAATTCCAATTGTTTTTGTTCATCTTTTTCTTTAACTATGGGTGATTCAAAATGTGTTTGGAAATAATGATAATTATATAAGTATCCTGGCATTAAGAAATCAAAGATTGACCATAACTCAGCTAGAGAATTTTCAATTGGTGTGCCTGTTAAAGCTAACTTATGTTTTGCTTGTAATTTTTTAACAGAAATAGCGTTCTTTGTTTTTTGATTTTTAATATATTGTGCTTCATCTAAAATAACATAATAGAAAGGAACAGTATGGTATTTATCAATATCACGACGTATATAGTCATATGATGTGATTAATACATCGTAGTCTTGATATTTTTCTATTTTATTATTTCTTTCATCGATAGTTCCATAAATACTTAAGCATTTTAAATCTGGTGAAAACTTATGAATCTCATCTTCCCAATTTAATATCAATGATGAAGGACAAATAACTATACTAACATTATTTGTATCTTTATTTTGATCCAATAATGAAATAACCTGTAATGTTTTACCTAACCCCATATCATCAGCTAGAATACTACCAAATCCATAGCTACGAATTGTTTGTAACCATTGATAACCATATTTTTGATAATCCCTTAAAATTTCTTGATAGTTATCTGCTAGCTCATATTCTTTATCTTCAATAGAAGAGAAAGATTGGATTGTCTCTTTAAATAATTCACTACGATTATAAGTAATATAATCACTAGAATCCGCAAAAGAATCCATACTAAATGCACGATATAACTCTAAATCTAAATGCCCATCTATAATATCATTTCGGGAAATATTATATGTATCTAACATCGTATCAATTTCTTCTAAAGTATCTGATTCTAAATACAATAATTCTCCATCTTGTAATTTATAGAATTTTCTTTTTCGTTTATAAGCTTCTAAAACAGCAGCCAATTCTTCTTTAGGAATATTAACACTATCAATGTCTATAGCTAATAAATCATTTTTAATGGTTACACCAACATTCATTGAAAGACTTGCCTTTGATCCAACTTGTCGTAAAGCATCGCTTACATAAACATCACAATATTGTTGCAAGTGTGGTAATCCTAATTGAATAAAATTATATGTCTTTTTATCACTAGAGGACATAAATGCCATTCTTTCTTTTGAATTAACGCTTGCATATTGCTTAATATATCCTTCTAATTTTCTAGCATCCATCGAAATATCTTTATTCTCATTATCAAAGCCTTGTTTTTTATCACCATCTTCATATTCATACTCTAATGAAATACAAATACGATCTTGTTCATCTATATCACCATAAAGAACAATATTATCTTCTTCTTTGTGATTAGATAATTCTAATCCTTCAATATCTAGATACTCTTTAATATCTGATAAGATGTATGTGTAAAAATCTTCCATATCACTCTTATTAACTAAAATATCATCTTCTGATATCAACTCATCTAATAAGCTAGATACTTTACCATCAGCATCTAATACAATACGTTTTAAAACATACTTATCTAATATATATAAATGCTTGTTTCCTAAATGAAATTCTGTTTCTTTAATTAATGATATACGATAATGATCTGTAGTTTCTTCAATTTTAATTTGTGGATGATATACATAATCCATTAATCTAAAATCACAATAATTTAATGGTACTTGTTGATACATATCATAGAAACTATCTAATGTGTTTTTTGTTAATATAATTTCTTTTATAGTATTGTATGCCTGTTCTTGTGTCGATAACATTTGTGTCATAAACGATAGTACTTCTAAAGATACTTCATCAAAATGACTTTTAGTATGCTTAAAAGATAATTTTTTTCCATAAGATACTACTTCCTCATTAAGAATATCATTAATAAAACTCGGAATATTTTTTATAACATACTTTTGCGTATTTCCAACTTTAAATTTCAATGATAAGTAATAACCATTATTTATTAGAGAAGTATAAATTTTATTTGTATCAGGAGCAATTGTATCTATTAATGCAGTATCAATATTTTTACGATACTGATTAATTAAATTTCTAGCGTCTTCTTCTTTTCTTTTTTGTTGTTGTAATAACAAAGCAGCCTCTCTTTGTTTTTGTTGTTCTTTAAAAATGCGTAATTGTTCTTTCCTTTTTGCTTCACGATCATTTTTATAATGAAATGGAAACGTTTCAGGAGCTAAATCTTGTATTTCTAATAGTATGGCTCCAATATGTCCACACGCAGCATATTCATTACTCCAATAACAATCACATTGATAATCAACAACTTTACTTTGATCATTTACCTCTATAATAGCAAAGGTTTCATATCCACGAACTTCAACTGTACCTTTAATCTTATATAGATGTATATTTTCATTATAAGTAATATATATTTCATTAACACAATCATTATAATGGTATTGTTTAGCTATTTGATAGTTTCTAGTACTTGATACTACTCGCTGTATTTCTTTATCAGTAATAAACATGAATATCCCCCCTGAGTCTATCTTATTATTTTAGCACTATTTATAACAAAAAAATAGTAGAATTATAAATAAAAAAAGACTGTTATAACAGTCTTAAAGAAGTTCTCCATTTTTTCCCCAATTAGGAAATTCTTGAAATGATAAGTATTGATTAGCGATTGAAATGTTCGCAACTTCCTCAATCATTTTTGTTACTTCTTGAACGAATTTTTGTTTCGCTTCTAATGGCGCAGTATTATATAATGAAATCGCCATCATCATACAAGAAGAATCCTTTCCTTGATAATACATAATTTGGTTATCTTCAAAATGAAGCATTAAAACATCTTCACTTTTATTAGGAATTATACTAATTAATTTACCTAATTCCTCTTTTATGGTTACTTCTTGTTGTAATGTTAACTTTCTATTTGTTGTTAAACTAATAAATGGCATACATACAACCTCCTTTACTCTATATTATACCATATTTACAAATTTTGGAGCAAGATTTGTTCTATAGGAATGATATACTATCACGATTTTTTACAAATAGCAAACCTTTTCTATATATTATATATTAAAATTTCATAATATTATTCCAATAAAGTGTGATAATGTAAAATAAAAAAAAGAAAGTTTGCTTTTCTAAAATGGCTATGGTATTATATAAATGCAAAAGTTGCAATATAATTTTCAAAGTATCATGTGTATTAGAGAGTTGTATTACCGCTTTATGTACAACAATCCGATATACGTGATTTTTATTTACATAAAGTGTATTTCCTTTTTGCAAATTTTATAGGAGGTACCATTAATGGCTACAGGTAAAGTAAAATGGTTCAATCAAGAAAAAGGTTTTGGGTTTATCACTAGTGATGAAGACAACAAAGATATCTTTGTTCACTTCTCAGCTATCCAATCTGAAGGTTTCAAAACATTAGAAGAAGGTCAAGCTGTAAACTTCGATGTTGTTGATTCTGATCGTGGACCACAAGCACAAAACGTAGTTGCTCAATAATAAGAGTGTGTGCGATAAGAAATCTTATATAAGATTTCTTTTTTTATACACAATATTGTACATAAATGTTCCATAATTCTAGATAGAAAAAGGATTATAATTTTGTTACAGTAATAATTAGAAAGAGAGGTATTTTATGAAAGTATTAATTATTGGAGGAACCGGTACTATTTCATCACCTATTACTAGTAAATTAGCTAGTAATACTGATATAGATTTATATGTTCTCAATCGAGGAAATAAAAAGTTACCAAGTGGTGCCAAACAAATAATTGGTGATTTTAATGATGTTGAAATGATGAAAGAATTAGCATTAAAGGAAAAATATGATGTAGTTATTAATTTTATTGTATTTCGCTTAGAACAAGCTAAAGCACAAATTGAAATCTTTCAAAACAATATCAAACAGTATATTTTTATCTCTACAGTTGCTACATATAATCATGAAACTGCAGTTTTTATTAATGAAAATCATGAACAATATAATAAATATAGTCCTTATGGGCAAGAAAAGGCAGCTTGTGAACAATTATTTCTAAAAGCAAATAACTTTCCAGTAACGATTGTTCGCCCTTCTCAAACATATAGTGATAGCCGTATACCATTAAGTCTTAAAGGAAAATCATGTTACAGTGTCATAGATCGTATATTAAAAGATAAGCCAGTTATTGTTCATGGTGATGGTAAGAGTACTTGGCACTCTACACATGCTAATGATTTTTCTAAGGGATTTGTACCCCTTGTAGGCAATATGAAATCAATAAATGAAGCATATCAAATAGTTAATGATGAAATTGCTAATTGGGATATGATTTATAATCATTTATATAAATTATTAAATAAGAAACCAAATATTATTCATAGATCTAGTGATTTTCTAGCATTATCAAAAAAATATGATAATACTGGAGCTTTCTTAGGAGATAAACAATATTCATGTGTATATGATACTTCTAAAATAAAAAAAATCAATCCCAATTTTGTCTGTGAGATAGATATAAAAAAAGGATTACAAATGTATTTGGAATATTTAGAATCACAGCCTGAAGAAAAAATCATCGATGATGAATATGATCAATGGTGTGATACAATAATTGCTTCTTATCAACAATTCTCAAATACTATGATTGGAAAATTTTAACAAGAAAAGGTACTTGTATTTTATATAATTACAAGTGCCTTTTTTAATTTATTTACAATATTTAATAGTTAAATCACCTAAAATTTTACATCCTTTATCAATATCTTCTTTACTTGGCGTAGAAAAATTCATTCTAAATGACTGACATTCAGTTTCTGGGTCTACATAGAATGCAT
>JBKEBJ010000241.1:0-2221 GCA_047973105.1 Coprobacillaceae bacterium
TAGATTTGAATAAAACTGCATTCACAGTAGCTTTCATAACGATTTTTTGGTTTAACTCTTGGTTTAACTCGCATCGTTAAATAGGTAGGATACACAGAATAAAAAAAGATAGCTACTTTCGTAACTATCTCATTTTCAAGGATTTAAGTGGTGCCACCAGGAATCGAACCGGGGACACAAGGATTTTCAGTCCTTTGCTCTATCCTGCATTAAAAGCTCGGCAAGCCTTCGCTTTCAATGCTCCAACTGTGCTATGCACCAACGTCTTACGTGTTTTCCAACTTTCCGTTATCTCTATATATTTAATTAAAAATTCATTTGGTTTACACACTGGTTTACACAAGTTGCTTGATTAATACTAATTTTAATTATCTTTATATAAAACGGCAAACAATTTTCATGCTTGCCGTTTATTACTTCATAACTTATGTTATTCAAATGTATAAGTAAATTTATCTCCGTCTGAAAATGTTGCTATTTTTACATATTTATCATTATCTAAAGAATATACACATGAAGTTTCTTCTGTATATGTTGTTTGATAAGTATGCTTTTTAATACATGATACAGCTAAATTCTTTGTCGATTTTCCAAATATTCCCATATAGTATGCAGGAACGTGAGAAAATAACATATCCCATAAAAAAGGATTCATTATACCGCCTGTATTTTCGTTATTCGAATATGTAAATGTATAATCTTCATTGTATATATTATTACCGCTTTCTTGATATGCTAATTTTGATATATTACCATTTGAATAAGTAAATACTTGAGTTTCTTTATAATTATCATATTTAAGAGAAATTCCACTCAAATATCCATCTGAATATTGAAATGTATAGTTATAATCATCCATATCTTCGTCTTTATCATAAACAATCTTACATGATATTGCTAAGCCATTACTATTTAAAGTATATGTTTGAGTGCATTTATTACCATCTAATAAGCCATCTATAACAACCGTATTACCACTATAAGAAATAGTCTGATTATTTTCCGTATAGGCATAATCGCCATCATAATAAGCGACATATTTTGTCATTTTACCATTTGAATATGAGAATGTTTCTGTACGGACATCGTCTTTTCCGTACTCATTTACAATTTTGGTTATTTTTTTTCCATTTATACCATTGTCAAAGTCATCATCATCATCATTTGAACAAGAGTAAAAAGTAAGTGCTAAGGTTGCTAATAATAGCATTGTAATAAATTTAGTCTGTTTCATGTTGTTTGTTAATCAATTAATTGTTAATAACTAAAATATATTTTTTCCAAATATGCAAGGGATGGGGATAGGTGAATTAGATGTTTCATTCTCACCAGTGGATACTATTTTTTAAAATATTTATCCATTGTTGTATGTACAGCATCCTCTATTATTTTTATAAATTCATCTCTCGTTAAACTTCCAAGTTCATGTTGTACTTGAGGATATGCATTTATTAAAGTTTCTTTAAGTTGAAATAACCCCATTGGTAAAACAAATCCCACTTCTGGATTATTTATACCTAATTCCCTTATTGTTTTTTGTGCAATTTCATCACAGTCAGAAAGAAACTGTTCTTTAAGTTGTCTAATTAATTCGTTTTTCATATAACTTCTTCTGTATTTAAATATTATTTATCATAAATTAGCTAAATTATTTATGACCATATTCTGAAACTAATGCTATTAGGTTCGTTTAACTGAGACATATTTGTTATCCCTGTCATTTCTTCTAATTTTTTGGACATATTGTTTACTCTTCCTTCAAATGTGCAAAAGTCTATCGTCTCTCCGTTATAAACTTTTACTTTTGTAGAATTATACAAATCCCAATCAGTTCTTCCATTAGGCTTTAAATGCTTTTCTAGATTTCTGACCTCGCCTTTTATTGCAGATGCAAGTCCTCTAATTGTAGGCGTAATTTGTTCTCCATTTGTAGATAATTCTTGTTGAATCTGCCATATTCCTGTGCTAATCTTATAAGCACTTGCTTTAACAGCTTCTTTTGAACCAAAATTGAATAATCCCATAATCTATAAAATTTGTGTCTTTCTGTTCCCTTAAAAGACGGATTTATATAAAATAAGAAAGTGCAGGAACTGTTAAATTTCTTATCTGTCTAAGAGGTATCGCCAAACACCCACCGAACAAATGTAAAACAACAGTCCTGCACCCCTTTATCATATAAATATATACAATCAGAAATGCAGGCGTTTGCTGTCTACTA
>JBKEBJ010000043.1:0-1861 GCA_047973105.1 Coprobacillaceae bacterium
TTAATTTTAAATAATTTGTAACCAATTCTTTTTTATAACGTTTTATTACAGACTCATTAGGTGCGAATGATTGACTATTCTGTAAATAATAATGAACCAATCCTAGCCAGGTATTAAATAGCATATGTAAAGGAATATCTTTAATAGTCCCTAATGCTCTTTCTTTTTCAACTACTGTGGAAAAATGATGAGATATACCTGATTGCATTTCTATTAAAGTAAACCTCACTTCTATTGGCAATAGATTTGTCTCACTAATCAATCTTGTATAAAATGCCTCATACTCTTCAATAACGTCTAAATACTTATATAATAGTTCTTTAATACTATCACTTGTAATAGACAAATTATGCATTTGCAAAGTAATGGTCTTATTAAAAGATTCTAGTGTGCCGATATATAAATCTTCTAACGTTGGAAAATGATTAAATATCGTTCCATGAGACACACCTGCTTCTTTTGCGATAACATTTGTTGGTGTAGCGAATCCGGATTTCGCATATACCTCCATAGCTACCTTAGTAATCTTTTCTTTTGTCTTCGCTTTTTGAATTTCTCTTTTATTCATTTCGATGACCCCTGACTCACTGAGTATACACTCATCATAAATATATATCTACTATTTGTCAATATAAAAAGCTATACAAATGTATAGCCTCAGAATCATTATTGTTTAGATGCAATCATTTCATCTAATAACTTACGATCCAATTTTCTAATAAATGCTGTTAATAAATTAACAGTTGCATCATAGTCATCTTGATGAATAATAGTATGATTAGAATGCATATATCTAGATGGTAATGATAATGTCATATTAACAACGCCACTATCAACCTTTGATAATTCTCCAGAATCTGTTCCACCAGCAGCTAACATATCTAATTCAAAGTTAATACCCTCAGCCTCACAAATAGCTTCCATTTCTTGTAATAAACCAGTATGGGCAATAACACTACCATCCATAACACTTAACACAGCTCCACAACCTAATTTAACGTCACCCTTTTCTCCAGGTAAATCTTGAGAGAAGGTAACATCAATAGCGATAGCGATATCTGGTTTAACCATTTGTCCAACCGTTTTAGCACCACGTAATCCTACTTCTTCTTGGACTGTTCCAGCCCCATAGATTGTTGCCTTCGTTTTTTCATCCTTCAAATTACGTAATACATCGATAATAACGCAAGCACCAATACGATCATCAAATGCTTTAGACATAATGTATTTATTATTCGCTAATACATTAAACTCTGATTTAGGAGTAATTGGGTCTCCAATACGAATTCCTAAATCTTTAGCTTCTTGTTTGTCTTTTATTCCAAAATCAATAAAAGCATCTTTAGGATCTACTACTTTATTTCTTTCTTCTAATGTTTTACCATGAGGAGCTTGACTTCCAAAGACTCCAGTAAATTGTTTTCCTTCTCTTGTAGTAAGTGTCATTAATGATGATGGTAGATTTTGTCCCATCCAACCGCCAACAGGATTTACTTTAATATATCCTCCTGCATCAATTTCCTTTACTATAAAACCAATTTCATCAATATGTCCAGTTAAAAGAAATTTAACATCTTCTGTTCCTTTTTTTATTCCTATGATACTTCCTAATACATCATATTCAATTGCATCTGTACAATCTTCGATATATGATTTCATAACACGTGATACTTCTTTTTCATGACCTGAGATGCCATTTGTTAATGTCATCTTTTCAATTAATTTTAAATCTGCCATTATATACTCCTGGTATATTATAAATGACTTATCTAACAGTCATTGGTAATATACCTTTTCCTTTCTGTAAATTTTGTTTTAGAATTGAACTGTGATTGTGTACGATTGTTTTTCACTCCTATAG